>NZ_JBGXYA010000066.1:0-45340 GCF_041814905.1 Glaesserella sp.
ACGTTTGGATGACGGACTGTTCCGCGGAGAAAGCGAAGACCTCGGTTTTCCGCAAGTGTTCGGAGGACAGGTTGTTTCGCAAGCATTGGCGGCGGCAATGCAAGTCGTGGATGTAGAACGTGATTTACATTCTTGCCATGCTTATTTTTTAAGAGCCGGTGATGCAGCCTATCCGATTATTTATGAAACGGAAATTTTACGTGAAGGTAAAAGCTTTACTGCGGTTTGCGTGAATGCTAAACAACATAATGAGATTATTTGCCGAGTGATGACCTCTTTTCATGTTAGAGAAAAGGGTTTTGAGCATCAATCCGCCGCTAAAGATGTCGGTGAACCGGAGAGCTTTTATTCCGAAAATGAATTGATTCATTCTGTGGCTTTAATGCTGCCTTCTCCGCTAAGAGAAAAATTTCAAGCCGAACGTCCGTTTGATGTCAGAATTAAATATCCGAATGATCCGTTTAATGGCCATCAATTACCGCCGGAGCAACATTTGTGGACAAAAACGAATGGTATAGCGCCAAAGGATCGTCGTATTCAACAATGCTTACTTGCTTATTTTTCGGATTTCCATTGTATTTTGACAATGTTACATCCGCATTCTCGTGGTTTTATGCAACAAAATGTAAAGATTGCAACGGTTGATCATGCCATTTGGTTTCATCGTGATTTTGATTTTAATGATTGGTTATTGTTCAATTTAGAAAGTACCAACGCTTACGGTTCAAGGGGATTAACACACGGGCAGGTTTTTGATCGATCAGGAAATTTACTCATTTCTTATCAACAAGAAGGATTAATAAGAGACTTGGTGTAAAATTTCATCAAATAGATAAATTAAAGTAAAATAATTACAAGTTTAGCTTGACCGGTAGCTGACTTTTGTTTACATTAACGCCTGTTTTAACTCAGTACCAAATACCGAGGATGAAACAGTCGTACAATAAAGAAAATTTTATTCATTCATTAATCAATATTATGATAGACCAAACAGGATGTTTGGTCTTTTTTTATCTTTTTGCCGATCATCGAAAATTCCTTTACAATTTCCTCTCGATTTTCTTTTTTATTTTTAACAAACTATGATTGATTTCCGTCCTTTTTATCAACAAATCGCTACCGGTCCGCTTTCTGCGTGGTTGGAAACTTTACCGTTACAATTAAAACAGTGGGAAAAACAAGCTCACGGGGACTATGCCAAGTGGGCAAAAGTCGTCGATTTTTTACCGAATGTACCGGCTCAAATCAATTTAGCCGACAAAGTGGAATCTTGTTTAATGGCGCCGCTAAGTGCCGGTGAAACGCAACGTTTGGTTTATCACCTCAAGCAATTAATGCCGTGGCGTAAAGGTCCGTATCATTTGCATGGTGTACATATTGATTGCGAGTGGCGTTCCGATTTTAAGTGGGATCGTGTATTACCGCATTTATCGCCGTTAAAAGATCGTGTAATTTTGGATGTCGGTTGCGGGAGCGGTTATCACATGTGGCGAATGGTGGGAGAAGGTGCAAAATTGGTGGTGGGGATTGACCCGACCGAGCTTTTTTTATGTCAGTTTGAGGCGGTTAGAAAGTTGCTGAATAATGATCGTCGAGCTCATCTTATTCCGCTGGGGATTGAGCAGATGCAACCGTTACACGCTTTTGACACAGTATTTTCAATGGGCGTACTGTATCACCGTAAATCACCGTTGGATCACCTTTCACAACTGAAAAATCAGCTGGTAAAAGGCGGAGAACTGGTGCTTGAAACTTTAGTGATTGATGGCGATATTCATGACGTACTTGTGCCGGCGGATCGTTATGCCAAAATGAAGAACGTGTATTTTATTCCGTCTGTCGCAGCATTAGTGAACTGGCTTGAAAAAGTCGGCTTTAAAAACATTCGCTGCGTGGATCAAGCCGTAACAAGCCTTGAAGAGCAGCGTAAAACCGAATGGTTGGAAAATGAGTCGTTAATTGATTTTCTCGATCCGCAAGATCACCAAAAAACCGTCGAAGGATATCCTGCACCGAAACGGGCGGTCATCATTGCAAATAATCCATAAAAACAGACCGCTTGTAACGAGAAATACAAGCGGTCTGTTTCACTTAGAATTTTACAAATTAAACATGCGGTTTACATTCAGGTAATGAGCCTTCCACTTCAAACAGCACATCGCCGTCTTTAAAGAAAACATAGCCACCGTTTTTCATTTTTGTCCATTTCTCATTTTTCGTTAAAGGCTGTGTAGTAATGATGGTTACTTTGTCGGATTCTTGTGTATATTCACGGAAATCAATCATCACATCATCATCGCGCAGCGCTGTGCCGAAAGGGGCTTTACGGCATACGTAATAAAGGTTGGTCGAGCAACGCGCAATCATCCAATGCCCGTTGGATAAAATAAAATTAAATACACCATGTGTAGCTATTTCACTGGTAATATCTATCACGGCATCAAAAATCTCTTTTTCAGACGGTTTTTTTGAGAAGCGTTTTTTTAAGCCTGCCGCAATACAACAAAATGCGGCTTCGGAATCCGTTGTGCCAATCGGTTGATAGTGATTGTTGGGACAAACCGTGATGTTTTCAACGGTGCCGTTATGCGCAAATACCCAGTTTTCCCCCCAAATTTCACGGATGAAAGGATGAGTGTTTTCTAAATTGATATCGCCTCGGGTCGCTTTTCGGATATGGGCGATGACGTTATAAGATTTAATTCGGTATTGGTTGACGAGATCCGCCATCGGCGACGAGGCGCCCGGGCGGTTATCCCGAAAAATTCTGACACCTTTTCCTTCAAAAAAAGCAATACCGAATCCGTCGGTATGGTGATCGGTTAAGCCTGCCCGCCGTCGAAAACCTTCAAAAGAAAAGGTAATATCCGTTGGCGTATTACAATTCATTCCTAATAATTGACACATAATTTACTTCTTTTTTATTTCGTTCATTTTTTACATAACCACCCGCTTGTAAATGTATTACAAGCGGTGTGATTTAAACGAAAATTGACAAAAATTTCAATAGATGAAATTAAATTTTATTGATCTTAATTATATTCTTTTTTGCATAACGAAATTAAAAAGAGCAATCCGGCGCAAACAACGACGGAAGGACCTGCCGGAGTATCTTTAAACGCGGAGAAAATGAGTCCGCCGGTTACAGAAAGAATGCTGAATAAAATCGCATAACCCACCATGGTTTCCGGTGTTTTGGCAAAGCGTCTTGCCGTGGCGGACGGAATAATCAGTAGAGAAGTGATAATTAAGGCACCGACAAATTTCATACTTAATGCAATGGTGAGAGCCGTTAGCACCATGAGTAATAAACGTAGCCTTGCTACATTTAGCCCTTCAATTTGTGCAAGTTCAGGGCTAACAGTGATTGAAATCAGTTTTTTCCAAAAATAGCCAAGAATAGTTGCAATACAAATCACGCCAATTGTAATAAACAGAACATCGTTATAACCGATCGCAAGCAAATCACCGAACAGATAAGAAACCAGATCAACACGGACATTATCCAGTAGACTGATAGTCATTACACCGAGAGAAAGGGTGCAATGAGCAATAATGCCTAAAATGGTGTCGACAGAGTGGTTGGAGTGACTTTCCAACCAAACTAAACCTAAAGCGAGCAATACGGTCATCAGAATGACGGAAATATAAGGATCGATTTGTAGAAAAATACCTAAGGCGACGCCGAGTAATGCGGAATGAGCTAATGTATCGCCAAAATAGGCCATTTTTCGCCACACAACGAAAGCACCGAGCGGAGCAGTGATAAACGTAAGAAGACATCCTGCAAGCCAAGCAGGAAATAAAATTTCAAACATAAAGCCTCTGAACTGTAGAAAATGTATTATCGTTTTTGGGCGCAATTAATGTCGACAATTTTGCCCACCACATACATCACCGTGCAGATCGTGGTGGTGATTATGGTGGTGAGAATAAAATGCCACGTTTTTAGCGAATTGGTCACCAAACAGGTGAATAAAGCTCGGATCGTTAGAAACGACTTCCGGTGTACCGGCGCAACAAATATGGCGATTGATACAAAGTACTTCATCGGTATTTGCCATCACGATATTTAAATCATGAGAAACCATCAAAATAGAACAATTTAACCATAAGCGAGTTTTATTTAATAGTTGATAGAGTTCCGATTGCCCTGTAATATCCACGCCTTGCATCGGTTCATCCAAAACCAGTAATTGTGGCTTATCTAAAATAGCTCGAGCCAAAAGAACGCGTTGTTGTTCACCTCCGGACAGTTTTTGCACACTGTTTTGTGCAAGGTGGGAGATTGAAAGCAGATTGAGTGTTTCTTCAATCGAGGATTTGGTTACATTCGGTTTTAATGATAAGAATTTTTGTACCGTAATTGGAATTGAATGATCAAGATGCAGTTTCTGCGGTACGTAGCCGATTTTCAACCCGTTTTGATAACTCACTTTGCCTTTGGACGGTGTTAACAGTTTGAGTAACACTTTCAACAGGGTTGACTTTCCGCCACCATTCGGACCGACAATAGTGGTAATGGATCGCGGATAAATATGTAGATTGATGTTATGTAAGGCTTTTAATTCGCCAAACTCAACATCAATATTTTCCAATGTCACAAGCGGAATCGACTTAGACATAGGTAAAATAGAATTAATTTGCTTGATTTGCATAGCACTAAAAAATTTATGGATATAATAACCGTTTAAAAGTAGCGGATTTTTCCAGATTTGACAAGAAATGTCTCGGGAATTTTTTGGATTAGTGAATGTCTATGGGGAATCATTAAAATAATTATTACGAAAGAAATTAGGACACTATTTTGCAACACGTTATTTTTGCAAGAGATCGAAGAAGAAAGAAGAATCGCGTTAAAGCCTTTATCTTTTTAATGGCGTTATTTTCTATTCTGATCGGGATTATACTCGCATTACAGCATCAAAAGTCTGTTGTTTCTTCTCGTGAAACAGAGTTGACCTTTCAGTTTAGCCAAGATGATATAGATGTTTTAGACAATGTTGCGATATTGGTACAAGACATCGCAATTAAAGTTCCAAATAAACAAACAGAAAGCCAAGAATCAATTTCATCGGAACCAACAACAGAAGCAACGGAATCCGTCGCATTGGAAATAAATCAAGCCGTTAAGTCCGTAATACATGAAGAGCTCACTTATCTAGATATTGATTTTACTGAACCTGAAGAACATCAAACGTCGACGGAAGTCGATGAAAATGCAACTTCTTATGAGGACGAATTGACGGATAAGGATGATGAAGTCGAAGTGCCTGAAAGCATTACTGTGGTCGAAGGATTGTCACAGGAAGCGGAAAACATTTTAGAAGACTTTTTGGATATTGCTGATCAAGCTATTCGTATCCAAAATCAATTCAGCTATACGGTGACTCGTGGAGATAAACTAAAAGATGTGCTTGAACAATCCGGTTTAGGTCCTGCTACGGCGAGAGCTTTGGAGAAAAAGTTTCCTCAATTAACAAGCTTACAGCCGGGACAGCAGTTCTATTGGATCTTGGATAAAGACGGTGAGCTGGAATATATGAACTGGCTCATATCCGAAAAAGAAGAGAAAATTTTTGAGCGTAAAGCTAAAAATCAGTTTTCGGTACAAACGATCCAGAAAAAAGGGATTTGGAAGCAAGATGTGATTAAAGGTACGTTAACTAGCGATTTAAGCTCCAGTTTAAAGTCGGTAGGGCTTTCTCAACGTCAAATCAATCAATTGGTTAGTGGTTTGCAGTGGCAAATCGCAACGAATAAATTGAAAAAAGGCGATAAATTTGCCATTTTGGTAAAACGAGAATATATCAACGGTAAAGTTACCGATTTAGGTAATGTCGAAGCTATTCACATTATTAGTAGCAGGAAGAGTTATTATGCAATTCAAGCGGAGAACGGACGTTACTATAACCGTCATGGTGAAACTTTAGGAAAAGGATTCGCCCGCTATCCGTTGCAATTTACACCAAGAACATCGTCGCCGTTTAATCCGCGTCGTTTACATCCGGTAACTCGCAGAATTGCGCCGCATAAAGGGGTGGATTTTGCGATCCCGACAGGCACCCCGATTATTGCACCGGCGGACGGTGTGGTCGAGCATGTCGCTTATCAGGCAAATGGTGCCGGACGTTATATTAAAGTCCGCCACGGTAGCCAATATACGACGGTATATATGCACTTAAGTCGTTCCTTGGTGAAAGTCGGACAACATGTTAAAAAAGGGGAACGTATCGCGTTATCCGGTAATACGGGGCGTTCAACCGGTGCGCATTTGCATTATGAATTTCATATTAACGGACATCCGGTAAATCCGATGACGGTCAAACTACCGGGTACGGGTTCAAGTATGCCGGATAAAGAACGTAAGGCATTCTTAATTAAAGCAAAATATGTAGAAGCAAAACTTAAACTTTAAGTGTGATTAAAAAGGAATCTTAACTATGTTAAAAACAAGCGCATTGCTAGTAGGGTTAGCTACTTTGGCTACCCATGCATTTGCAAACGATACCGCATTGCAGAAACAGTTGGAAAAAATCGGCGCAACAAACGTCAAAATTACAGATTCGGTATTGCCCGGTTTCAAAACAGCGATTTCCGATCAAGGCGTGGTTCAAATCAGTGAGAATGGACGTTATGTGATTCAAGGGAATATTTTTGAGATCAAAGACGATAAAGCCATTGATATCACTAATAAAGTGTTATTGGATGAATTGAATGCCCTAAAAGGTGAAATGATCGTTTATCCTGCTAAAAATGAACGCCATGTCGTGACCGTATTTATGGACATCACTTGTCACTATTGCAATTTGTTACATAAAAAAATCAAAGAATATAATGAGTTAGGCATTACAGTACGTTATTTGGCTTTTCCTCGGACCGGTTTAAATACTCAAACGGCAAAACAAATGGAAGCAATTTGGACTGCACCTGACGGTGTGTACGCTTTAAATGAAGCGGAAAAAGGGAATTTACCGAAGGAACTCAAAACTCCAAATGTGGTAAAAAAACATTATGAATTAGGCATAAAATTCGGTGTAAACGGTACGCCAAGCCTTATTACGCAAGATGGCGATATGATTCCGGGATTTGTTGAACCGAAAGAATTACTCAGCATGTTGGATAAATAATTCGGCATTGGCTTGAGTTGACAAGCGGTCAGAATTTGCAAATTTTTTGCAAAAACAGACCGCTTGTATCCACTTATAATTTCTTACTTTCCGATTTTTATATAGCTAATTACGTGAATAAACTAATTAAACGCAGACCTTTATTAACATCCGCTACATTATCTGACCACCCTTTGCTTAACCGTATTTATCAGAGCAGAGGGGTTAATTCTCCGCAACAGTTGGAACTTACCTTACAAAGGCTCCATCATCCTAAATACTTAGCCAATATTGAAAAAGCGATCACTTTATTAATAGAAAGCTACCATCAACAAGCCAACATTGTCGTTGTCGGAGATTTTGATGCGGATGGTGCCACTAGCACTGCGCTGGCTATTTTAGCTTTACGTCAATTTGGTTTTGAACACGTTGATTATTTGATTCCGGATCGATTCTCTCAAGGTTACGGATTAAGTGTCGATATTGCAGAAATGGTGATTGGCAAAGGGGCAGATGTCGTATTGACTGTGGATAACGGCATTTCTTCGTTTGAGGGAATTACACGATTAAAATCGCAGGGTATTCGCGTGTTGGTCACAGACCACCATTTACCGGCAGACCAGCTACCGGATGCCGATGTGATTGTAAATCCGAATTTATCTGGTTGCGAGTTTCCGTCTAAGTCATTGGCCGGTGTCGGTGTGATTTTTTATGTTATGATGGCGTTGCGGGTAGCATTTCGTGAACGTAATCTCTTTCAGGGTAAAGAACCGAATATTGCTGAGTTATTGGATTTAGTCGCATTGGGCACCGTTGCTGATGTGGTTCCGCTTGATCACAATAACCGTATTTTGGTTAACCAAGGACTCAATCGTATTCGGTCAGGTTATTGTCGCCCGGGCATTCAGGCATTAATTGAAATTGCAAAAAGAGAGCGGAGTACACTGCAAGCGAGTGATCTCGGGTTTGCGATCGCACCGCGTTTGAATGCCGCAGGTCGATTGGAAAATATGTCACTGGGTGTGGAATTATTGATCTGTAATGAAATCGATTCAGCGCGCCAAATGGCGCTTGAGTTAGATTCGTTGAATCAAACCCGGAAAGAGTTTGAACAAGAGATGAAAGCGGAAGCGTTGGCAATCTGCTCCAAATTACCGAAATTAATGCAACAAAATCAGGCTCACGGTATTGTGCTTTATCAACCGGATTGGCATCAAGGCGTTATCGGTATTCTTGCGTCACGAATAAAAGATCAATTTCATCGTCCTGTTATTGCGTTTGCACAAGAAAGTGAGGACAGTGAATATCTTAAAGGTTCCGCCCGTTCAATTAACGGTTTACATATGCGTGATGTATTAGAAAGAATTGATTCTTCTCACCCTGATTTAGTAGTTAAATTCGGTGGACATGCGATGGCGGCAGGTTTAACTATTCATCAAAATAATTTCCTTAAATTTCAAAAATTATTTGATGAAATAATTAATGAATTTATCGAGCCGGAACAATTACAAGGTATTATTTATACTGATGGTGAGTTACAGGCAAATGAGTTTAGTTTGGAAACCGTAGAATTATTAAAACAAGCGGGACCTTGGGGACAGAATTTTGCCGAGCCGAGTTTTGAAGGGGAATTCCGTATTATTCAACAACGTTTGTTAGGCGGAAAGCATCTTAAAATGATGGTAGAGAATAAGCAAGGTATGCTTTTAGACGCAATTTGTTTTAATGTAGATTTAAGAAAATATCCTGATTTATCTATCAAACAAGCGAGATTGGTCTATAAATTAGACATAAATGAATTTAGGGGAAATCGCAATTTACAATTATTTATTGAACACATTTCCGCATAATCATCAGCAAAAACTAGAATAAAATGGATTTGTATTGTAAAATTGTTCAGTCTCTATACCATGAATGGTTATATGAGCCATCAGAAATGAAGTTTTTTAAACTAAATTTTTCAAAAGGACAACCTAAGATGAAAAATACGACTGTTTTTCGCGGATTATTATTATCAGGTGTTGCACTAGCCGTAGCGGCTTGCGGTAACTTGAGCGATGTATCGAAAGAAGGTACAACGGATAATCCTGTATTCCCTGATATTTCAAAATCAAAATTTAACCATAGCGGTTCACAATTTGGTTCATGGCCTAACTGGCAAAACGTTCGTCAAGTTGAAGCCGGTATGAATAAAGATGAACTCTACAATTTACTTGGTCGCCCACATTTCTCAGAAGGTCTATACGGTGTTCGTGAGTGGGATTATGTATTCAATTTCAGAGAAAATGGTGAGCATAAAGTATGTCAGTTCAAAATTTTATTTGATACTAACATGAATGCGCAAAGTTTCTATTGGTATCCAAACGGCTGTAACAGCAAAGCGGCATACAATCTAAGCGGTGATTTCTTATTCGACTTTGATAAATCGGATTTAACCGCACAAGGTGTTGAAGTAGTGGATAATATTGCAACTCAATTAAAAGCCTCTAAAGCCGATGCAGTGAAAGTTGCCGGTTATACCGATCCTCTGGGTTCCGTGAAATATAACTTAGGTTTATCCCAACGTCGTGCCGATACGGTTAAAGCCCGTTTAATCGAACAAGGCGTGACTGCACAAATCGAAGCTGTTGGTTACGGTGAAGCAAACCAAGTTAAAGCATGTACAGGTTCAGGTAAAACATTAAAAGATTGTTTACGTCCTAACCGTCGTGTAGAAATCACTTCAAACGGTGATTTCTCTCAACAAAGTAATGTAGCAGGTCCTAATGGTCCGGCTCCGCTTTATGAAACTCCGCATTACGATACAAACGCTAAATAATTTACTGATTTAACGTTTATAGCATAGTAAAATAGAAAGGGTGAAAATATTCATCCTTTCTTTTTTTGTATGGAGAAATTTATGAGTTACCAAGCAATTGCCTTTGATCTTGACGGAACGTTGTTGTCAAGCCAAGCGACTATTCTAGAATCCAGTAAAAATGCGATTAAAAAAGCACGTGAAAAAGGCATAAAAGTGTTTATTGTGACGGGGCGTCATCATACCGCCGTGCGTCCTTATTATGCGGAATTGGAATTAGATACTCCGGTGGTTTGTTGTAACGGAACTTACCTTTATGATTTTCAAAAAGATGATGTTCTTGTTTCCAATCCATTAACCAACAAACAGGCAGAATATTTAATAAATACGGCAAAAGCCAATGATATTCATGTTGCAGTTTATATTCGTGATGCCATGACTTACGAAGTATTAAATGCACACTTCAGCAAATTTTTAAAATGGGTCAATGCATGCCCGGAAAATGTTCGTCCCGATGTTAGACAAGTTGAAAATTATCAACAATTTGTGGATGATGGTACGACGATTTGGAAGGTGTTAATCAGTTCATCGGATTTAGAAAAAATGCAAAATTTTGTCGATAACTTACCGCTTGATCAATTTAGTCCCGAGTGGTCGTGGATAGATAGAGTCGATATTACCGCGACAGGAAATAGTAAAGGTGCTTGTTTGGCAGAATTACTGAAAATTGAGGGGATTGATCCACAAAACGTGATTGCATTTGGTGATAATTTTAACGATATCAGTATGCTGAAGCTTGTTGGTATGGGCATTGCAATGGCAGAAGCCGATGAAGAAGTACAACAGAATGCCAAACAGACAATCGGTTCTCATAATGAAGACAGCATTGCCAAAGCGTTAGAGCAGTTATTAAAACTATAAGGAAACTTTAATGGAAATCCGCAAAGCACGATATCCGGATTTTGAAAAAATTCTTTCTATTTATAATCAAGCTATTCCAACTCATCAAGTGACTGCCGATCTTTATTTGGCAACACAGGAAAGTCGCAAAGATTGGTTTGAGTTTCATTTAAACAGTGAAAAATACCCAATTTGGGTGGTAGAAGATGAAAATGGCACCGTGGGCTGGTTTAGTTTTTCTCCTTTTTATGAACGTCCTGCTTTTGTACATACTTCAGAAATCAGCATTTATCTTGAGCAATCGGCAAAAGGGAAAGGCTATGGTTCCAAAATCATTGAATATATGCAACAAGTTATGTTAGATCATCAAATTCATACGCTTATGGCCTACGTATTTGAATTAAACCAAACCAGCATGAATTTAATGAAAAAACACCGGTTTGAATGTTGGGGACGTTTTCCGAACATTGCCAATATGGGGAAAGATGAAGAAGGGCAATCTAAATGGCGGACTTTATTAATGATGTCTTACCAAAAAGGGATTGAATAAATCGTATTTGTGTAAAAAATTAGCAACAATATACGGAAAACACTTGCATAATTAAGGTTAATTTTGCAAGCTATCACGGTTATCAATAATTTAAATATATACAGGAGATGATTATGACAAAACCTCTATTTTCAGGCAGTATTGTTGCGCTGATTACCCCAATGAAACACTGTGAAATTGATTTCACCGGGTTAAAAAATTTAGTGGAATTCCATATTAATGCAGGTACTGATGCCATTGTTTCTGTCGGTACAACCGGCGAATGCAGTACCTTAAGCATTGATGAAAATGTGAAAGTGATCAAAAAAACCGTTGAATTTGCAGCAGGTCGTATTCCTGTTATAGCCGGTACCGGTTCAAATGCGACAAGTGAAGCAATTACGTTAACCAAACTTATTGATAAAAGTGGTGTTGTTGGATGTTTAAGTGTAGTACCTTACTACAACAAACCGACTCAGGAAGGTCTATATCAGCACTATAAAGCGATTGCAGAGTGTACTGAACTTCCTCAAATTTTATATAACGTGCCGGGTCGTACTGGTTGTGATTTAAGACCTGAAACCATTGCCCGTTTAGCGAAGATCCCAAACATTGTTGCAGTTAAAGAAGCGACAGGCGATTTAAGCCGTCTGCTTTTAATCAAAGAACTTGCCGGTGATGATTTCATTTTCTTAAGCGGTGATGATGCAACAGGTTTAGAATCAATGAAATTGGGTGGACAAGGTGTGATTTCCGTTACGAATAATCTTGCTGCAGCAGATATGGCAAAAATGTGTAAATATGCATTATCCGGTCAATTTGCAGAAGCGGATGCCATTAACAATCGTTTGATGGATCTCCATACCAATTTATTCGTTGAAGGTAACCCGATACCGGTGAAATGGGCTGCGTATAAAATGGGGCTAATCAGCGAGCCAAGTTTACGTTTGCCGTTAACACCACTATCAGAGCAATACCATCCGGTGATTCTTGCGGCACTTCAAAAAGCAAACCTAATATAAAAGATAAAAAATCCCCGAAATTTAACCTTTCGGGGATTTCTTTTTGATGACTTTATTTTTCTGCAATGTGTTGCTGATAGGCTTGTAAGGTATTTTGCATTAGCATTGCTACCGTCATTGGACCAACACCGCCTGGCACCGGAGTGATAAAACTTGCTTTTTGTGCCGCAACGTCATATTCAACATCGCCCACCAATTTTCCATTGATGCGGTTAATTCCGACATCGATCACAGCCGCTCCCTCTTTGATCCAGTCGCCCGGAATAAACTGTGGTTTGCCCACGGCAACGACTACAATGTCCGCTTGGCGAATATGCTTTTCCAAATCTATCGTAAATCGATGAGTTACCGTAACGGTACAGCCCCCCAATAATAATTCTAAAGCCATCGGGCGACCGACAATATTCGATGCCCCTACAATGACTGCGTGTTTTCCGTATAAATTAATACCGGTAGTTTCTAATAATTTCATTACGCCATACGGAGTACAAGCGCGTAAAGTGGGAATACGTTGGCACAAACGCCCTACATTGTAAGGATGGAAACCATCCACGTCTTTATCCGGTAAAATCGCTTCAATCACTTTTGTCGGATCAATCTGCTGCGGAAGGGGGAACTGTACTAAGATACCGTCAACAGAAGTGTCATTATTTAAATCATCAATTAATGCTAATAATGTTTGTTCAGTCGTATCATACGGTAAGTCGTAAGATTTGGATTGAATGCCTAATTCTACACAGGTTTTACGTTTACTATTGACATACACTTGGGAAGCTGGATCCGCTCCTACTAATATTACCGCCAGTCCCGGAGCACGATAGCCTTGATTTAAATAGTGTATAATTTGCTCATTAACTTGGGCTTTTACTTGAGTAGCAACAGCGCTTCCTGAAATAACTTGTGCAGACATATTTTCTCCCGAATGAAACACGAAAACGTTTGCCATTCTCTCAAAAAATTGACATTTAAGTAAGATACGAATAAAAAATAATGTTCAAAGAACATTCACTTAGTTTGCATTTCTCAAAAATCCATTGACGCAATCCCTAAAGAATCTATAATGCGAACCACTTCAAACGGCGGCGAGTAGCGCAGCTTGGTAGCGCAACTGGTTTGGGACCAGTGGGTCGTAGGTTCAAATCCTATCTCGCCGACCACTCTTTTTAAAATCTCACTGACTAGTTATTTCCAAATTTGCGCCCTTAGCTCAGCTGGATAGAGCAACGCCCTTCTAAGGCGTGGGTCAAAGGTTCGAATCCTTTAGGGCGTGCCATTATTTCCTTTAATATCAATTAGTTATAATAAGTTTTATCAATCTTTCATCTCTTCCAAATTCGTTTTTGGTTTGTCTCGTTATTCAATAATTGCAAATTTTTGACTCAAACAGACCACTTGATCCTCCGATTCGCACTTGCGATCTTAAAAATAAGATACCTTTTCAGCGTAATATGCAATCAAAACTTTTTTGTATTGTCTATTACCTGAAACATTCGGGAACGTTATTTGTGTCGTTATAAAATCACCTTATAAATCATAAAGATATTCTTTAACGGTTGAGGTTATTTAATTTGTCGGATTTTCATACTATGCTCAAAAAACATGGTCATTTGAGCAATAACCTATTAAAATAATTCGTTTATAGTTATTACCTGATTTGGATAAGGAACACACGTGAAAGTCATTCGATCCCTCTCTCTTATCGTTTCGTTATATTGCGTTGGCTTAGGGCTTACTCAATATGCGATCGCAGACGATCTTTCCCAAATTCAGCAAAAAATCAAGCAGCAACAATCCAAAATTGATGAACAAAAAAAGAAGCGGGATTCACTTCAGTCAACGCTTAAGAACCAAGAAATAGAAATGGGTAAGGTGTTGAATAACCTGAAAAAAACGGAAATGTCATTAACTGAAATTCGTCAAGCCATTCAAAAAACAGAACAAGAGATCAAGCGGTTAGAAAAACAGGAAAAAGAGCAAAAAGAAAAACTGAAAGAGCAGTTGGATTCCGCTTATCGTTCCGGTATTCACCCTTCCGTATTAGAGCGTTTGTTGTCTGAAGAGGCGAAAAATGCCGATCGTATGGGGGCTTATTATGAACATATCAACCAAGTTCGAATTGATGCGATTTATGATTTACGCCGCACTCAAGAAGAGCTTAGAAATCGTCGGGATGAACTGAAAGGGCAACAAAAAGGGCAACAAACTCAGTTAAATGCACAAAAAAAACAAGAGCAAGATTTACAAAAAGTGAAAAATGAACGTGAAAGTACGATCCGTTCAATTGATAAAACGTTGCAACGAGATCAAAACCGTTTAGACGATCTCAAAGCGAATGAAGCCGCGCTGCGTAATCAATTGGCGGAAGCGGCAAATGAGGCAGCGCAGCAAGAAAAACAAGAGCTTGCAAAATTAGAACAAAGGAAAAGCAAGGAAGAAAAGCGTAAAGCGACGGAGCAAGAAAAACAGCAAGTCAGAGCGGGAAGCGGTTTAGGAAGCGGGAAATACACTATGCCGGTTGTAGGCAAAGTGGTAAACAGTTTCGGTTCGACTCAAATGGGTGAGTTGAAATGGAACGGTATCGTTATTCAGGCAAATGCCGGAAGTGCGGTAAAAGCGATTGCAGCTGGTCGAGTTATTTTGGCGGATTGGTTACAAGGTTACGGACAGGTTGTGGTTATCGATCACGGAAATGGCGATATGTCTTTATATGGCTATAATCAATCCGTTTCCGTATCTAAGGGAAGTCGTGTCCAAGCAGGACAAACCATAGCAAGTGTCGGAAATTCGGGGGGGCAAAGCCGGGCGGCCCTTTATTTTGAAATTCGTCGTAAAGGTCAGGCGGTCAATCCGCTCAAATGGATTAAATAATAATGAATATAAGCAGGAACAAAGGGTTAAACAAGCGGTCTATTTCAAGCATTATTTTGCAAATTTTTTTCTTTTTCTCACCGCTTGTATACGCTGGTAAATTGGCAATTGTTATTGATGATATCGGTTACCGCTCAAAGGAAGATTCTGCAATTTATGCGCTGCCTAAAGAAGTTGCGGTGGCGATTATTCCGGTTGCGCCTTATGCGACGGCGAGAGCGAATAAAGCTTTTGAACAAAAACGGGATGTGCTCATCCATTTGCCAATGGAACCTCAAAGCAAGCAGCCGATTGAAGCCGGAGCATTGCTTGTCGGAATGGATGAGATGCAAACCGCTCAGTTAGTGAAAGCCGCACAAAATCAAGTTCCTCATGCTATCGGGTTGAATAACCACATGGGGAGTAAAGCAACCACTGATTTACAAACGATGCGCCATTTGATGAAAGCATTATCTCATCAAAATTTATTCTTTTTGGACAGTAAAACGTCCGGGAGTAGCGTTGCATATAAAACGGCAAGAGATACGGGAATTAAAGCGTTAGAGCGTCATATTTTTCTTGATGACAGTGATGCTTTAGCAGACGTTCAACGTCAATTTAATGCCGCGATTCAGTATGCGCGTAAGCATGGCACAGCTATTATCATTGGTCATCCTAGAAAAAATAGTATTGTCGTATTGCAAAAAGGGTTAGCTGATTTGCCATCAGACACCCAATTAGTCAGTATCGGGGATTTATGGCGTGATCAAAAAATGGAATCAAGTAAATCGTTTATCATGATATTTGATGTTGAGCCTGCACAAACATCTACAGCACCTTATCAAAGCACGCCTTTGTTGAGAGGTATTCCGAAAGAGTAATTTAAACGCTATAACCGGTTTAAAATCACGAGAATAAAATATGAGAATGAAATTACACTATTTAACCTTATTAATTCTGACGGGATTTGTACAGGCGGAACAGACTGTATTACTAAAAGTGGAAGGTATTGAAGATGAGGAGCTTGTTAAAAATGTTCGGATTTATCTTTCTCAATTAAGTAATGATGAGGCGGATGGTTCGGAACGTTATCAATATCGTGTAAAAGAAGCCGTAGATAAGGGATTACGAGCTAAGGGCTACTATAATACGCAATACCATTTTACGCTCACACCGCAAAAAAGACCTGCAAAAGATCGTTTAACGTTACAAGTCATTCTGGATAAACCGGTTAAATTAGATGAACGGGAAGTTGAAATTGTCGGGCAAGCCGCACAAGACGGTGATTTTAAAAAACTCATTGAAAAAGATGTTCCGCCTCAAGGAACTATTTTAAATCATGAAACCTATGAAAGCTTTAAGAGTAGTTTGGAAAAATTGGCTCAAGCAAAAGGATATCTTGATGCGCATTGGCTTTATCACCGTTTAGAAATTTATCCGCAAGAGCACACCGCTGATTGGCGTTTGGGTTATGCCAGCGGAGATCGTTACCGTTACGGAAAAATTACGTTTAAAGATAGTCAGATTCGTGAAGAATATTTAAGAAATATGTTACGTATTAAGGAAGGGGATCCTTACTATCTGAATGACTTATCAAAAATTTCAAGTGATTTCTCTTCCAGTAACTGGTTTTCTTCCGTATTGGTTGAGCCTGAGGTTGATGAAACAGAGAAAACGGTGGATTTGAATGTTTTGTTACATCCGAAAAAAAGAAATGATATGGAAATCGGGATTGGTTATGCAACGGATGTGGGACCTCGTTTTCAATTTAACTGGAAAAAACCGTGGATAAATAGTCGCGGGCATAGTTTTGAATCGAATACTTATATCTCTTCACCCGAACAAAGTGTTGAGTTCGGTTATAACATACCTCTTAAAAGTAATCCGCTTAATTATTATTACCAGCTCTCTGGTGGAATAGAGCGCGAGGACCAAAACGATACTAAATTTACCGGTGCGAATATCGGTTTTCAACGTTTTTGGAATCATGAAACAGGTTGGGCATTTTCATTAGGTCTTAAAGCGCGATATGACTCCTTCGAACAAGGAAACGACAAATATAAAACCTTATTAATTTATCCGACAGCATCTATGAACAGAACGCGTAGTGACGGTTCTCGTTTTCCTCTATGGGGAGATTCACAGAAAGTAACCCTAAATTGGGGAAGTAAAACGTGGGCTTCCGATGTAAATTTTTATAGCATTAAAGCCTCCAGTTCTTGGATTAGAACCTATTTTGATAACCATCGTTTTTATTTGAGAGCGGAGATCGGTTATATCAAATCTAATCAATTTGAGCGAATTACTCCGGCATTGCGCTATTTTGCCGGTGGCGATATGAGTATTCGTGGCTTTGGTTATAAAGATATCTCACCCAAAGATACGGATGGAAAATTGATCGGCGGTTCTCATTTGGCGACGGGGACGGTAGAGTATCAATATCAGATTTATCCGAATTGGTGGGGGGCGGTTTTTTATGATACCGGCTTAGCGTCTAACCGTTATAGCAGCAAAGATTTACATTCGGGGGCAGGTATCGGAGTCCGTTGGGCTTCACCAATAGGCGCGATTAAATTTGACCTTGCTACCCCGGTTAAATCGCCGAATAACGAAAGCGGTTTTCAGTTTTATATCGGGCTTGGATCAGAGCTGTAATTTTACTCGGAATAAGATAAGCGCAACATAAACATTACGCTTAAATGTGGAAATACTTATGGAACAACAAACAGAAAATCAGGTGGGAACTTCAACGGGAACCCCATCGACTCAACCTAAGAAATCGAAATGGCGTTGGTTGTGGAGAGGATGCGTTGTTTTATTGATTATACTTTTTGTGCCTCTGATTTTTTTAGCAACAGGTTTTGGGCAGCGTACGATTATCGAGCTGGCAGATAAATGGCTGGATCAATTGACGATCACTCACGTTGAAGGAAGTCTGCAAGAGGGGCTGCTCTTGTCTGACGCTCGTTTCACGATGGACGGCGTAGACGTAAACGTTGGTCAAGCTGCATTACATCTTGGTTTCGGATGTTTACTGCAAGGTAATGCTTGTGTTGAAAATATGGCATTAAAAGATACCGAAATTAGGATTAACACGGCAAAACTGCCACCTGCACAAAACCAGGTTCAACAACAATCAAGCGGAGAATTTAACCTTCCGATTACAGTGGCGGTTAAACGTATTGCCGTGGATAATTTGGCGATCAAAGTCGATGAAATGGATGTTGTTCTGAATCACTTCAATTCGGGGATTGGCGCTCAAGGAAAAGATCTAAACCTCTCACCAACGTTAGTCGACGGATTAACACTTTCTCTCGCTCCACAAGCGGTCAGTTCCGAGCAAAAAAATGCAAATACGGCAAAACAACGACAAGCCGTGGATTGGGAAACCATTAAACAGCAATTATCCAAACCGTTATTGACTAAACTCGATCCGATAAAATTACCGGTGAATTTTGACATTTCTGATTTTACAGCAACGAATATTGCGATTGAACAGAAAGTGAAAGAGAAAATGCATTTCGGTGAGCCGGTTTCCTTAGTAAAAATTCCATTAGTGAAACTGATCGTAAAGTCCGATGAACAATCGATTTCTCTCAAACAACTTACTATAGAGAGTGATAAAGGTAATGTTTCCGGTGTCGGTACTTTGGTCCTTAGTGATAATTATCCGTTAAATTGGTCCATTCAAGCTAATTCGCCGGAACTCACAGAATTTAAAATACCGGCAAGTGAAGCCGCGTTGACATTATCCGGTGAATTATTCGGTACGGCGGTATTAGCGATTCAAACAAAAGGTGCGGCTACAACCGATATTCAGGGGAGTATTCAACTTGCCGAACCGAAAACACCACTGAAATTGATCATTAAAAGTGACCAAATCCGCTATCCGTTTATGCCGGAAAAAGATGTCGACCCACTTAAATTACAAAAAGTGAATATTACTTTAAGTGGCGATTTATTAAATTATCAACTAGATACTGCACTCAATGCGGTGGGTATGAATTTACCGGCAAGTAGTCTGAAATTAAAAGGAACGGGTGAACTAACGCAATTTAAGTTGGATGATTTAACTTTAAATGCTCTACAAGGCAATGCGAATGTTAAAGGTAAAGTCGATTGGACTGACGGTGTAGAATGGCAAACGACACTACAATTAAAAGGGATAAATACCAAAGCATTAATTCCTGAGTGGGCGGCAGTATTGTCCGGCGGAGTACAGTCAACAGGCTATGCGGCCCGTGCGGCTGCACCTGATGAGTGGAATGTCTCCGTCTCTGACATCGACCTACATGGTAATTTATTACAAAAAAACTTGCAGCTTAAAGGTGAATTAACTGCTGATTCAAAAACCTTATTGAATGTGCCAAATGCCAGTTTGATTTACGGTGAAAACACCATCGCTTTAAAAGGCATTATCAGTGATAATTCTGATTTTACGGCTGATATTAAAGCACCTAATTTACAAGGTTTGGTACCAAATTTAAAAGCTGCAATAAACGGCAAAGTAAAATTATTCGGTAATATTTCGGCTCCGAGCCTTGATTTGGATGTAGTGGCAAATAATGTGGCATTTCAAGAACTACAGTTAAATCACCTTGCTGCTAAAGGTAAAATTGCGACGGATAAACAGATACAGGGAAATGTTGAAATTGGTCTACGTCAATTCAGTTACAATAACATCAAAATAGATAATGCGAATCTTGAAGCTTCGGGAAGCGAAACGAATCACTCTTTAATCTTGGCTTCTAAAGGCGAGCCGGTCGCGGTTAATCTACAACTTGCAGGTAGTTTTGACCGTGCTCAAGAGATTTGGAAAGGTCAGCTAAGTAATGTGGATATTCAGTCACCGGTTGGTGAATGGAAAAATGATAAAGCACTACAAATCAGCTATAACAATAAGCAAATAGAAGCCAATATTTCAGCCCACTGCTGGCGTAACTCGAAACTCAATGTCTGCTTCCCTCAAACGTTTAGTGCGGGTAAAGCAGGTAACGTGCCGTTTGAAATCAATCAGTTTGATTTATCCATGTTACAGGAATATCTGACTCAAGATACCCAAATTTCCGGTATGGTAAACGCCAAGGGAAATGCAGCATGGTTCTCCGATAAAGCTCCGCAAGTCAATGTGGAATTAACGTCTAACGCACTTAAGTTGAATCAAAAAATAGATTATCGTATTTTTCCGCTGACATTAACTCCGGTCAACATTGTCGTAAATATGGCGGATAATAATCTTAAATTAAATACCGATATTAAAATTGAAAATAACGGACGTTTAACCAGTGAATTATTGATGAAAGATTTATCCGGTAATCGTGGATTGTCCGGAAATATTAATATAGAACGCCTTAATTTGAGTTTGGTTTCACCTTTACTAAGCGGTAGCGATAAAGTGAACGGTGATATTAATGCGCGTTTAACCTTAGGTGGAACCGCATTATCTCCGTTATTGCACGGGAACTTAAATTTAAGCGGCTTAACCGCAACATCAACGATCATGCCATTTGATGTCACAGGTGGAAATTTAGCAATTAATTTCAATGGTGCAAGCTCTACCTTAAAGGGTAATATTAAAACAAAAGAAAGTGATTTGTTGCTTGAAGGCGATGCAAATTGGCAAAAACTGGATGCATGGCATACCCGTATCAAGGCACAAGCAAACCGTTTCCGAGTTGATATACCTAATATGGCTAAAGTCGATGTTAGCCCGAATATTGAAGTTAAAGCAACGCCTAAAGAACTGCTTTTAAACGGTAATATTGATATTCCATGGGCACGTATTGTGGTTGAAGAGCTACCGGAAAGTGCCGTGAGTGTGAGTAGTGATGAAGTGATCATGGACGGATCGGCAAAAAGTCAAATAAAACGCAATATGGCTTCTCTTCCTCCGCAAAGTGAGTCCGGTATGGCAATTAAAGCGGATGTTTCAATCAATATTGGTGATGATGTTAAATTAGATGCTTATGGTTTAAAAACTAATTTGGACGGCACTATTAAGGTGCGCCAAGGCAATAAGGGTATGGGATTATACGGACAAATTAATCTAAAAAACGGGACTTTTGCTTCTTTCGGACAAGATCTCATTATCCGTAAAGGTTTAATTTCGTTTACCGGTTTACCGTCACAGCCGACATTAGACTTTGAAGCTATTCGTAATCCGGAAGCAATGGAAGATTCAAGCATTACTGCTGGGGTAAAAGTAACTGGAATTGCCGATAATCCGGAAGTTAAAATCTTCTCAACCCCCTCATTACCTCAAGATCAGGCTCTTTCCTACATTTTGACTGGAAGAGGGTTAGACAACAGCGGTGATGCAGGTTCAAGTAATTCGGTTGCCGCAGCGCTTATTGGTATGAGTTTATCAAAAAGTAGTAAAACCGTCGGTAGTGTAGGGAGTGCGTTTGGAATTACGGATCTTAATGTCAGTACTGCGGGGATTGGCGATAACACCAAAGTTGTCGTTAGCGGTAGTTTAACACCGAAATTCAAAGTAAAATACGGTGTAGGTCTTTTCGCTCCGTTAACCGAACTGACACTACGTTATCGCTTAGCTCCTAGTCTTTATCTACAGTGGGTTTCAAGTGTTAACCAAGCTGTCGATTTAATGTATCGATTTGAATTTTAGGTCAATTTTTCCCTCGTTTTGAGTTAAAACGAGGGATTTTTACTCATAAATTATGGAAAAACAACGACAAAAGCATCTCCAAAAATGGTTACGTCAGCAACAAAAAATCATCAAAAAGTGGCTATACCTTAATGTCTTATTCGGATCTCTCAGTGCCGTATTGATGGTTTCACAAATGTGGTTACTCGCGACTGTTTTACATCAAATGATCATTGAACATCGTTCCCCGACAGCATTTATTGAACAGCTTATATTGCTTTTGGCATGTTTTACAGGACGGGCGGTTTTATTGTGGCTGAGGGAAAGAAGCGGTTTTAAAGCCGGACAAACTTTACGGTTACATTTGCGTGAAGCGCTGATTAATAAATTATCACAAGTCGGACCGATGACTATTCAACAACGTCCGGCAGGAAGCTGGGCGACCATAATGCTGGAACAGGTCGAAAATATCCATAATTTCTATGCGCGTTATCTGCCTCAGCAATTTTTATCGCTAATTGTACCGCTTGTGATCCTTTGTGCTATTTTTCCGTTGAATTGGGCGGCTGGAATTATTCTGTTTGCCACACTGCCGTTACTGCCGTTATTTATGGCATTAGCTGGGATGAAAGCGGCGGAAGCCAATCAAAGAAATATCGGCGTATTATCGCGCTTGAGCGGGCAATTTTTAGATAGTTTGAAAGGATTAGAAACTATCCGTTTGTTCGGACAAGCCCATGCACATTCACAACAGATTTATCAACGTACCGAAGAATTCCGTATAAGTACAATGGATGTATTAAAAATGGCATTCCTTTCTTCCGCGGTATTGGAATTTTTTACGGCGGTTTCGATTGCGGTAATGGCGGTTTATTTTGGCTTTACCTATTTAGGTGAATTGGATTTTGGCTATTACGACACAGCGGTTACCCTTTTTATCGGTTTTTTCTGTTTGATGTTGGCTCCCGAATTTTATCAGCCATTGCGTGAATTGGGTGTTTATTATCACGATAAGGCGGCGGCAATCGGTGCGGCAGACAGTTTGGAATCCTTCTTAAATGAAGAGGTATTAGCGCAAACGGAAGGGGACAAAACTTTACCGGATTTACCCCTTGAGATTATCGCCGAACAATGTGTAGTCCTTTCCGTCCAAGGTCAACCGTTAACTCAAGCGTTAAATTTCCGCATACAGACAAACCAACATATCGCGTTAGTCGGGCAGAGTGGCGCGGGCAAAAGTTCTTTAATGAATATGTTGCTCGGTTTCCTTCCTTATCAAGGACAGGTGCGGGTAAATGGTGTGGAATTACGTGAATTAAATATGGTGCAATGGCGGGAAAAATTAGCTTGGGTCGGGCAGAATCCGCAATTAATCCGAGGAACCTTACAAGAAAATATTCTACTGGGTAACCCAAATGCTTCACCGATAAAATTGAAAGAAGCATTAGCTCTGTCCAAAGCCGATGAGTTTGTTTACCGTTTAGGATTGGATAGCGAAGTCCAAGACGGTAATGCAGGATTATCAGGCGGGCAAGCACAACGAATCGCTATCGCCCGCGCATTGTTGCGTCCTTATCGCCTGTTGTTATTGGATGAACCTACTGCCAGTTTGGATATGCAATCAGAGCAGCAAGTGTTACAAGCCTTACATCATTTAAGCCGTGAGCAAACCACGCTGATGATTACTCACCGTATTGAAGATTTAAAACAGAGTGATGAAATCTGGGTTATGAAACAGGGACAAATTGTTCAACAAGGAAAATTTGAACAACTTGAGAAACAAGGTTTTTTTGCAGAATTATTAGGACAATAAACAACAATGCGTACACTTTTTCCTTTTTTATCCCTTTACCGAACCCATTTCGGCAGGCTCTTTTTAGGGATTGTACTGGCCATAGTCGGCTTGGCAGCAAGTATCGGCTTGTTAAGCCTTTCAGGTTGGTTTCTTGCAGCTTCAGCACTTGTTGGTTCAAGTTTGCTGTTTAATTTTTTCTATCCGTCATCCGGTGTCCGAGGTTTAGCGATTGGACGTACAGTTTCCCGCTATTTTGAGCGTTTGGTGACCCACGACGCAACGTTTCGAGTCTTGGCGAATTTACGTATGTCGGTATTCCGTAAATTAATTCCACTCAGTCCGGCAGGTTTAAACCGCTATCGTAACAGTGAATTATTGAATCGCTTAGTTTCGGATGTGGATACTTTAGATACACTCTATCTTAATCTGATCTCGCCTTTTGTCAGTGCCGTAATGGTCATTTTATTTATGGGCATCGGGCTTTCGTTAGTTTCTCCGTTATTGGCGTTGGTAATTTGCGGTACGTTAACGGCATTGCTTATTTTGCTGCCCGTTTTGTTTTACCATTTGGGGCGTAAACTCGGTAAAACAGTCATTCAATCGCGAGCGCAATACCGTAGCCGGTTTATTGAATGGATTCAGTTAAATGCAGAATTTTTATTATTCGGGGTACAGCAGCAGGCTACTGAAAAATTGCGTGAAACGGAGCAAATATGGCTAAACGCTCAAAGTAAAGAGAGCCGATTAAGCGGCGGATCTAATGCGCTGTTAATTTTGATGAACGGTATTTTGGTTACGGTCGTGATTTATCTTTCAGCCACGGCAATTCATGTGCCTCATGCGGAAAATCCGGAAGCGTTAATCGCTTTAGTGGTTTTCTGTGTGTTGGCATCACTGGAAATGTTGACTCCGATTGGCACTGCTTTTTTACATTTAGGTCAAGTGATTGCTTCGGCGGAACGTTTAACGGACATCACGGAACAACAGCCGTTAGTGCGGTTTAACGGTAATGCAAATTGGCAAAATATTGTCCCAAACAGACTGCTTGTGAGTTTTGAACAAGTGGATTTTACTTACCCGCAGCGTGCTGAAAATGTACTGAAGCAACTGACATTTTCTGTGTCGGCAGGAGAGAAAATCGCTATTTTGGGTAAAACGGGAAGCGGAAAATCGACGATTTTCCAATTATTAACCCGCAATTATGACCCGACAAGCGGTCAGATTCGGCTAAATTTTTGCAAAATTTCCGATTATTCGGAACAAACATTGCGTCAGCATATCGTTACCCTGAGTCAACGCGTGCATATTTTCAGCAGCAGTTTGAAAGATAATTTATTAATGGGCAATCCGCACGCATCCGATGAAGCACTTCAACAAGTACTTCACCAAGTCGGGCTGGGCTATTTATTGGAGGCTCAAGGGCTGAAGTTATGGCTGGGGGAGGGCGGTCGCCCGTTGTCCGGCGGTGAACAACGCCGCTTGGGGCTTGCCCGTTTATTATTGAACGACGCTGAAATCGTCTTATTGGATGAGCCGACGGAAGGATTGGATCGTGATACGGAGCAGCAGATCTTACAATTGATTTTAGCGCATTGCCAAGATAAAACATTATTGATGATTACCCACCGTTTGAGCGGTTTGGATAAGTTTGATCGAATTTATCAGATAGATAGCGGTACCATCGTGGCCTAAAAATAGGGCGGTTATCCGCCCTAATTTGTCATTATGATCATTAATGATAGGTTTTAATAAATTTTTGATACGCCAGTAAAAACGCTTCAAAGTCTTCTAATCCGCAAAAAGCAATGCTTTCCTCGTTATAGAAATTAAAACCGTCTTCCATCTCTTCAAAATTACTAAATTCCATATCGATATTATTCGCTTTAACCATGACCTCATCGGCATTGAGATACAAACTGTATTCATGTCCTTCTAGGATCCATTCGTAATCGTTGGAGGGACGTTGACGGCACTTTTCAATCTCTTCAAAAATGCGGGTAAGATCTTTCGGATTTGGGGAAATCTCGGTATTCAACCAACGGGCAAATGCCTCGTGATCCATAGAACATTTGGCAACCACGCCGTGCATGGTGTGAGTAAATTGGTATTCCATAAATAACTCCTTGAATACAAGCGGTCTGTTTGGACAATGATTTTGCAAATTATTCGGTCAAACAGACCGCTTGTTGGTTTATCTCTTAGCCAGTACGCTTTTCAAGAAGCGTGCCGTATGAGACTGTTTATTCTTAGCGACGGTTTCCGGTGTGCCGGTTGCAATAATTTGTCCGCCACCGCTACCGCCTTCCGGACCAAGATCGACGATCCAGTCTGCCGTTTTAATGACATCTAAATTATGTTCGATCACCACAATGGTGTTACCTTGATCGCGCAAGCGGTGTAGCACTTTTAGTAACTGTTTGATATCGGCAAAATGTAAACCTGTGGTTGGTTCATCCAGAATATATAGCGTTTTGCCGGTATCACGTTTAGATAATTCCGCCGCTAATTTTACCCGCTGAGCTTCACCGCCGGAAAGGGTGGTAGAGGATTGACCTAAACGGATATAGGATAAACCCACGTCCATTAAAGTTTGTAGTTTACGGGCAATCATCGGCACCGGCTCGAAAAATTCGCGAGCTTCTTCTACCGTCATATCTAAAACTTGATGAATGCTTTTGCCTTTATAACGAATTTCTAAGGTCTCACGATTATAACGTTTACCTTTACATTGATCACAGGGCACATAAACATCCGGCAGGAAGTGCATTTCCACTTTAATGACACCGTCGCCCTGACAAGCTTCACAACGACCGCCGCGTACGTTAAAACTAAATCGACCGACATTATAACCGCGTGCGCGGGATTCTTGAGTACCGGCAAATAATTCACGAATCGGCGTAAATAAACCGGTATAAGTTGCCGGATTTGAGCGTGGCGTTCTGCCAATCGGGCTTTGATCAATGTCGATCACTTTATCAAAATAGGCTAAACCGTCAATGCTTTTATAAGGTGCAAAATGACGATTTTCCGCACGGTTTAAGGCGTTTTGTGCGATAGGGAACAGTGTATCGTTAATTAGAGTCGATTTACCCGAACCGGATACACCGGTAATACAGGTGAATAATCCGACCGGAATTTCCAAGTCTACGTCTTTTAAATTGTTACCGCTTGCTCCTTTTAATACCAAATATTTTTGTGGATCATGCGCAGTCCGTTTAGCCGGGATCTCAATTTTTTCTCTGCCGGACAGGAATCTGCCGGTAATGGATTCCTCATATTGCATAATTTCTTGTGCGGTACCTTGAGCAATAATATTACCACCGTGAACACCGGCTCCGGGACCGATATCTACAATATGGTCTGCCGCCATAATTGCATCTTCATCATGTTCTACAACAATGACGGTATTACCGAGATTGCGTAAATGAATCAAGGTATTTAATAGACGCTCGTTATCACGTTGATGTAAACCGATAGAAGGTTCATCCAATACATACATCACGCCGACCAGTCCCGCACCGATTTGGCTTGCCAAACGAATACGCTGTGCTTCACCACCGGATAAGGTTTCTGCAGAACGGGAAAGCGATAGATAATTTAAGCCGACATTCACTAAAAACTGTAAACGTTCGCGAATCTCTTTAAGAATTTTTTCTGCAATTTGTGCTTTCTGACCGGTTAAATTGAGATTTTCAAAAAAACTAAGAGCTTCACCGATGCTTTTTTCAGAAACGGCAGAGAGATTACTTTTATCAATAAAGACATAGCGAGCTTCACGACGTAAACGAGAACCGTGGCAGTCTGTACAAGCGCGATTGTTGATATATTTTGCCAATTCTTCACGTACCGAGTTAGATTCTGTTTCTTTATAGCGACGCGCCATATTATTCAGTACACCTTCGAATGGATGAACGCGTTTTACCGTATCGCCGCGATCATTGACGTAGTTGAATTCAATCTCTTCTTTCGATCCGTGAAGAATGATGTGCTGTAATGTTTTCGGTAATCGATTAAATGGTGTTTCAATATCAAAATCATAGTGTTTAGCAACAGATTTTAATAAACCGAAATAGTAAAAACTACGACGATCCCAACCTTTAATTGCGCCGTTAGCTAATGAAATATCGGGGTTTTGTACCACTTTGTGTTCATCAAAATATTGTTGTACACCCAAGCCGTCACAAGTCGGGCAGGCTCCAGCCGGATTATTGAAAGAAAATAAGCGAGGTTCTAATTCGGTTAAGGAATAACCGCAGTGCGGACACGCAAAACTGGAAGAAAAAATCAGCTCTTCGGCATCAGAATTGTCCATATCCGCAACAATCGCAGTTGAACCGGATAGTTCTAAAGCCGTTTCAAAAGATTCCGCTAAACGAGGAGCAATATCGGCACGCACTTTAAAGCGGTCTACTATCACTTCAATGGTATGTTTTTTCTGTAGTTCAAGTCGTGGCGGATCGGAGAGATCGTAGATTTCCCCATCTATACGAGCACGAATATAACCTTGTGCAGTTAAGTTTTCCAGTAGCTTAACGTGTTCGCCTTTACGTTCTTTCACTACCGGCGCAAGCAACATTAAACGCTTGCCTTCAGGTTCTTCTAATACTCGATCAACCATTTGAGAGATAGTTTGTGCCGCCAGTGGGACATCATGATCAGGACAGCGTGGTTCGCCGACACGGGCAAACAATAAACGCAGATAATCGTGAATTTCCGTAACGGTACCAACCGTGGAGCGTGGGTTGTGAGACGTTGATTTTTGTTCGATGGAAATAGCGGGTGATAACCCTTCGATGTGATCAACATCGGGTTTTTCCATTAAAGATAAAAATTGACGTGCATAGGCAGAAAGGGATTCGACATAACGCCTTTGACCTTCAGCATAAAGCGTGTCAAAGGCTAAAGAAGACTTTCCGGAACCGGATAAGCCTGTAATGACGATAAATTTGTCTCTTGGTAAGATTAAATTAATGTTTTTTAGATTATGGGTTCGTGCCCCGCGAATATCGATATGTTGCATAAATGCGATCTCAGAAAATGTAAAGCTGATTTTTTTCGTTCCTCGATCATTATCGCATAATTTGAATAACTGTACAAAATATCAGTTTTAATACGTGATTTTATTTTCATTTTAGGGCAGAATATACAGATATATTAAACATCGTGATTTTATAAGGGGATTTTTTATGGCAGGTGTGAATAAGGTAATTATTGTCGGTAATTTAGGCGCAGATCCGGAAATGCGCACAATGCCCAATGGTGATGCCGTTGCCAATATTAGCGTTGCAACCAGTGAAACGTGGAACGACAAAACAACCGGCGAACGCCGTGAAGTGACTGAATGGCACCGTATAGTGTTTTTCCGCCGTAATGCAGAAATAGTCGGGCAGTATTTAAAGAAAGGTTCCAAAGTCTATGTTGAGGGAAAATTAAAAACCCGTAAATGGCAAGATCAAAACGGCCAAGATCGTTATACGACAGAAATCCAAGGGGATTTATTACAGATGTTAGACAGTCGTCAAGGCGGTGACTTTGGCGGTAATCCGTCTCAAGGCGGTTGGGGCGGACAGCCTCAGACTCAGCAAGGAAGTAATTATAACCAAGGCGGTTATGATAACTACAATCAAAGTAGCACAAGATCGCAACAGGCGACAAAACCTGCACTACAAGCAGAACCGCCGATGGATAACTTTGACGACGATATTCCATTCTGAGTTACATATAAATTAAAAATGTAAAATATAATATTTAAAACCAGAGAGAAACCTTATAAAACAAGGTTTCTCTTTTTTTTGTATTTACTATAGCGTTTGATAGCATCTATAAGCCAACTAACTGATATCGAATAAAATATTATCTTTATAAAATGGTAACAGTATTAGAAAATTGATTTTCTGAGCACTCATCTCTCGTTTATTTTAAACATTCCACCAACGCTTTAAACAATGACGAGTTTTGGCGGCGGTTGGGATAATAGAGATGATAACCTTCGTAGCTGATCGCATAGTCGGCTAAAATTTCTACCGCATCTCCCTGCGCCAGTTCTTGTGCCATACGATCTTTAGGCATCCAAGCAATGCCCAAATGGGACAAACAGGCTTTATGCACTAAAAAGTTGTTATTCACAATCAGTCTGCCCGACGGGGTGAATTTAATCAGCTCGTTGCTGCGCGGTGCACGGAACTCCCAGGTAAAAATGCCTTCCGCCGTTGCCATTCTGGCGCATATGCATTGGTGTTGTTTTAAGTCGTTAATCGTTTGAGGCGTGCCGTATGTTGCCAAATATTGCGGCGTTGCCACCAGCGCCATTTGCATATCGTCCGAAATCCGCACCGCAATCATATCCTGCTCAATGCTCTGCCCGAGGCGAATGCCTGCGTCAAAGCGCCCGGCGACAATATCGGTCAGTTTCATATCACTGGTCAGCTCCAATTGCACCTCGGGGTATTTTTGCATAAACGTTAACAGCTTATCCCAAATCGCATATAAAAACGAATGATCCGCCCCGTTAATGCGCAGCGTACCGCTTAACGTATCGCGAAACGTGCTCAACGCATTCACATTATCTTCAATGCTCTCAAATAACGGCAAAAGTTGCCTGAAAAGCTGTTCGCCCGCCTCGGTGGTGGAAACGCTTCGGGTAGTGCGGTTGAACAGCTTGATTTTAAGCTGCTCTTCCAGTTTGCGCATGGAATGGCTTAACGCCGAGGTGGAAACACCAAGCCTTGCTCCTGCTTTGGTAAAGCTGCCCGTTTGTGCCACCACAATAAAACTACGCAATTCGTTCATATTTTCCATCATGTTTTAGCCCGCCGATTGTTGAATATTTTTCAAGAGGCTATCAAAAAAATACCGGCTAATCAAAACAATCTTTACGCTTTATAATGCTTTCATTCAAATCACACAGGAGTCACAACATGAAATCAGTAAAATTAAATAACGGAATTAACATGCCGATGGTCGGTTTCGGCGTCTTTCAAGTCAGCGATGAAGACACCGAAAAAGCGGTATTGGAAGCCTTAAAAGCAGGCTATCGTCTATTAGATACCGCCGCGGTTTACGGCAACGAAGCGGGCGTCGGGCGAGCCATTAAAGCCAGCGGTATTCCGCGTGAAGAGATTTTTGTCACCACAAAATTATGGATTCAACGTGAAAACGGCTACGAAAATACCAAAAAAGCGTTGGAAGATTCATTAAACCGCTTAGGTTTGGATTATGTAGATTTATATTTAATGCACCAACCTTTTGGTGATGTTCACGAACAATGGCGCGCAATGGAAGATTTGTATAAAGCCGGCAAAGCCCGTGCCATCGGCGTGAGCAACTTCCATATGGATCGCTTAATGGATTTAATCACTTGCCATGAAATCATACCTGCAGTAAACCAAATTGAAACGCACCCATTCTATCAGCGTGATGCGGAAATCGCTTTCCACAAAGAACTCGGCGTTGTGCAACAAGCGTGGGGACCGCTTGCGGAAGGTAAATTTGAGATTTTCAGCAACCCGATTTTAACCCGAATCGCCCAAAAACACGGCAAATCGGTGGCTCAAGTGGTCTTGCGTTGGTTAAATCAACGGGGCGTCGCGATTATTCCGAAATCGGTCAAAGTAGAACGGATGATTGAAAACCGTGAGATTTTTGATTTCACTTTAGACAACGAAGATTTAGCGCAAATTACGACGTTGAATCGTGATGAGATTATTTTCAATCACCGTGATCCGAAGATGGTGAAATGGTTGGCGGAGCATCGCGGATAAAAGCCATAAACGCCATACGGCTTCGTATGGCGTTTATCTTAGGCTTACTATTGAGCGTTTAAAATCGCTTCCATTTGAGCCAAAACTTTTTCAACATTTGGCGTACCTTTGGTTTGCTGTTCTTTTGCCCAAGTTTGCAGTACGTTTCGATATTGGCTCATCACGCCCCATTCGGTAACTTCGTCCTTAGACAGCAAACGCAATTTGACGTTACGTTCTTTAGCGATTTGCAGAATGTGTTCGAAATTTTCATCCATCATTCCGCCCAATTTTGCATAAGCGACTTCCGCCGCACGTTCAAAGGCTTGTTGATCTTCTTTTGACAATGTATTCCAACGATCCAAATCAATCACTACCGGATAAATATGCCCCAACCATAATTCACGGGAAGCCAGCGCATAGGGCGTATATTGATCGGCTTTGATGTCAAACGCACTGTCAATATTCACCATCAATCCGTGTAATTGACCCTTGGCGAACATTTCAATCACTTCCTTGCCCCAAGGGCTTGAAACCGGATTTGCTCCCGCATTTTTTAAGTGATCGCGATGCCAAAAGCTTGCACTACGCCAAGTTTGACCTTTTAAATCATGAAGAGAATTCAACTTTTGCGTACTGAAAAACGCCACGGGATAACCGGTGGCAATCAATACCGGTTTCACGTTATTACGTTCATATTCCTGTGTCAGATCCGGAATTTCACGATAAATTCGCCGAATCTTTTCCACTTGTTTTTGCCCGCTCGGACCGATGGCAAAGCCCTTAAAAAGCTGATGTAACGGCAATTGTTTCAAACTGTATTCCGGCACTGCCATAATCATATCGACTTTTTTGGCATTGATGGTATCCAGCTCGGTATGCGCTTTGGCAATTTCCCCGCCCCAATGCGGCTCAATTTTCAAGCGGCCTTGTGACGCCTTTTCCACCTCTTTAAAAAAGACATCGTTGATAAGACGGGTACGCATATTACCATAGGGTTCATGATCGCTATAGGTCAATACCGTTTGCGCCGAAGCCGTGAGCGGAAACAAAAATAAACTGCATAAAGTGACCAGTTTTGAGCATTTCATAAGATTCCTTCATCGTTTCATGTAGTGATAATACGGGTGGAGTATTGCATTTTCGAAATATGATAACAAGCATAAGTTTATTATGTGAATGACCGCCTGACTAAGCCTATTTGCCGAGATTCAATTTAGCCAAAAAATACAAGCGGTCGGATTTGGACAAAAATTTGCAAATTGCAAAAAATTATTAAAATCTGACCGCTTGCACACTTATATTGGGTTATCATCCCTAAAAAGAGATACAATAATGCGCTGTATTTTTTTATGAAGATCTACTCATGCTAATTATCCGTCAAGAAACTAATGCCGACCATGAGGCGGTTTATCAGCTGGTCAAAAATGCTTTTGCTACCGCTAAACATAGCGACGGCACGGAACAAGATTTGGTGGTGAAATTACGTCAAAGTCCTGCGTTCGTGACTCAACTGTCTTTGGTAGCCGAGTATGACGGGCAAATCGTAGGCTATATTTTACTCACCGAAATCCGCATTGGCGACAGCACCGAACTTGCTTTAGCACCGCTTGCCGTCTCCCCGCAATTTCAAGGACAAGGTATTGGCGGTCGGCTTATTGACCGCGCTCATACCATCGCCAAAGAAATGGGGTATCACTACAGCGTGCTGCTTGGAGAACCTGGTTACTATCAGCGTTTTGGCTATGTTTCTTCAGATAACTTTGGGATTATTGCTCCTTTTGACGTACCCAAAGGGTATTATATGGCGCATGCTTTACAAGAAAATCCCAATAAAATTCAAGGCGTTGTACAATACGACAAAGCATTCGGGATATAATGGACAAGTTTCGGAGGGCAGATTAATTCCGGATTTTCCCTTTATTATTGAAAATTGCTCAACACCCTATTCAATATTCCCCACCTAATCGAAATAATTTTTTGTTCTATAATCTCTTCAAGTTACAAGCGGTCAGTTTTTATCAATATTTTGCAAAAAGACTATATTTAAGGAGCAAATAATGAAACCGATGAGATCCAACATTTTAATCTTAATGTTTGGTCGCCTTCGGTTTCCGACGGCAAAAAACGCGCGGTAATGGTGTGGATCCACGGTGGTGGTTTTCAATCGGGAGCATCGAACGACTTGGACAGCTATGACGGTGCAAACTTGGCACACACAGGCGATGTGGTAGTGATATCGGTCAATCATCGTTTAAATGCAATGGGCTTTTTGGATTTGTCCGCTTACGGTGAACAATATAAAGACTCTGCAAACTTAGGGATGCAAGATTTAGTTGCTTCATTAGAATGGGTGAAAGCGAATATCGCTCAATTTGGTGGTGATCCGAATAATGTCACGATCTTCGGCGAAAGCGGCGGCGGAGCGAAAGTGCTGACATTGATGGCAATGCCGAGTGCCAAAGGCTTGTTCCATAAAGCCGTTGTACAAAGCGGTGCGGTGGAAAAAATGGGCATGACATTAACCGATCCGAAAGTGAGCAAACGTGTCACCAAACTTACGCTCCAAAATTTAAACGTAAAACCGACCGCACTTTCCGATTTAAATAAATTCACCCCTGCACAAATTAATGACGCCGCCAACAAAGCGCTGAAACAAACGGGTGAAGAGTTGAAAATCCCTGCTATTTTGGGCGGTGGTTACAACTTATCGTGGGCGCCAATGCTTGACGGCAAAGTTATCCCGCAACAACCCGTCGGCGATAAATATCCTGAAATTGCCAAAGATATTCCATTGCTTATCGGCTCAAATTTAACGGAATGGCAAAGTTTCCCGCTGCAACTGGATTTGCAAAATTCACAAAAAAGCAACCGCTTTACGTGGACTGAAAGCGAAACGATGGATCGCTTAAAAGCCAAATACGGCGATAAAACCGATGAAATCGTGGCGGCGTTCCGTGAGGCTTATCCAAACCGAGTGATTGCCGATGCGTTGTATGTGGACAGTTTCTTGCGTACACCCGCCTTAAAAACCGCTCGCTTAAAAGCGGATCAACAAGGTGCGCCCGTTTATCAATATCTGTTTACTTGGGATACGCCGGTGTTTAACGGCGTGCCGATGAGTTATCACACCGCAGAAATCGCCTTTGTGTTCAATAATATAGAACGTATGGCACAAGCCACCGGCGGCGGTAAAGAGGCACAAGCCCTTGCCGATAAAATGAGCCGTGCATGGACGAATTTCGCCAAAACCGGCAACCCGAACGCCGATGGTTTACCGCAGTGGGACGCTTACACTCGTGAAAATGGCAACGTGATGATTTTTGATAATCAACCTGAAGTGAAACAACATCACGATGAAAAATTACAGCACTTATTGGCGCCGAATTACAACTTCTAAGGAGTAAAAACCATGTTAGAAAAATCTGCAAAATTATCCCTAATTTTGACCGCTTGTGCGATGGCGGTGCAAAGTTTCGCTGCCCCACTTTCTATTGAACAACAAGGCAGTTTTGCGGTAGGTGGCACGGTAAAAACCAGCAGCGGCACTTATCAGCCGTTGCCTGAAATTGCCAAAGGCAAAGAAAGCAATAACTTTATGGACGTATTTAGTGCGTATATTCAAGCTGGCGGGCAAACCTTGCACGGCGACCACGCTACCGTGTTCTACCAAATTCCAACCAACCCTCGCCCTTATCCGTTGGTATTTTTACACGGCGCAGGGCAATCTATGCGCACTTGGCAGACCACACCGGACGGTCGTGAAGGTTTCCAAAATATCTTTTTACGCAAAAACTACCCTGTTTATTTAGTGGATCAACCACGCCGTGGCTGGTCGGGACGTAGCACGGTGGACGCTGAAGTCAAAGCCACACCGGACGATCAATTTTGGTTTGCCCAATTCCGTATCGGCACTTACCCGAATTTCAACCAAGGCGTAGCGTTCCCACAAGACGAACAGTCGCTCAACCAATTCTTCCGCCAAATGACCCCGAACATAGGCGCGTTTGATGCAAAAGTGATTAGCGACAGCCTAGACCAACTGTTTGACCGCATTGGCAACGGCGTTTTGGTTACCCACTCGCAAGGCGGCATTGTCGGCTGGTTGGTCGGTATGCAAAGCGATAAAGTGAAAGGCATCGTGGCGTATGAGCCGGGCAACTTCCCGTTCCCAGAAGGCGAAGTGCCGCCGACCATTACCAGCAAATTCGGCGACATCAAACCTGCGGTCGCCAGCCAAGCGGACTTTGAAAAACTGACCAAAATGCCGATTGTGATCTACTTCGGCGACTTCATCAGCGACAAACCGTCCGACAACCAAGGCGAAGACCAATGGCGCATCCGTTTGAGTTTAGCCAAACAATGGGCGGACGTGGTGAACAAACACGGCGGCAAAGTGGAAGTCATCGAACTGCCGAGAGTGGGGATTAAAGGTAATACGCACTTCCCGATGTCTGATACTAATAACGTGCAGGTGGCTGAGCATTTGGCGGAGTGGTTGAAGGAGAATGGGTTGGATTAGATATTAAGAAAAATTACAACTACCATCGTTGACCCAATCCAAAATTCTGTATAAATACTCATTTTAATTTAAAGGTGATCGTTTAAGCGATCACCCAATTCAACCGTAAATAATTTTCATATCCCTTTTCAATTTTGAAAAGGTCGTACCCATTTCTTTGAAACATTCTTGATTGCAAACTAGAGAATATTGAAAACCAAATCATCTATTAGAAAAACATTACGTTTCTTAATGATTAGACGAATCACACTATTAAACAATCCCACCATATTGATGATATAAACTGCATTGCAAATATCTGCTGGATAAATGAAAAATATCATAATATGGTAATATCTTCACAATCCATTGTTATTAAAGATATTTAGGCCTCCATCTTTTCGAAACTTTCTCTATAACTTCACAGGTAACCACTTCATTTATCGCTTGAAGCTCGATTCTTAAATTGTTGTGGCAGCCTTCAGTCCATCAATATAAGCAATTCAAATATCTTGCAAACTAGCATATTAGCCAAGAATTTATACTCCTCATTTTGGCTATCCAATCCCTTAAAGTATCCTTGTGGGATATTGTTCAGAAAGCGGTCTTTGGATGGCTTATTTTCTGCAAATACTCAAATTGCCTACAATCTATATGATGATTTATCGTAAATGCATTCGCAGTCTATGTTCACTATCCCAATGTTTAGCCTCGTATTGATATGACTGAGCTAATGCATATAAAAGTTTGGATGCAACAAATGGATGAGTGATAGTTAGAAGTTTTCCCCAATTATTATATTGTGCAACTAATTCTCTTTCTTGAGTACCTCCATCCCCAAACGAACGAGTCGTGACTCCCCTGCCGTTTTTCTTACCTATATACATGCCTTCACACATATTATCAGATTGAAAATCTTCTAAAATATCTCTAATCTCTTCACATGGCCAAATATTATCTTTACCTATCGCAGAATGGCTTAATAGTTTGCCTATAAAATACTCAGCTATTTTTCTACGACCTTCTTTTGTAGCATATTCAATCGCATTATCAATCCATTTTTCTAACTTTACTTTATCAAGATTACCCGATTTGTCTTGACCTGGAATAAATTTTAATGCCTCTAATGTATAATAATATTGTTTAAAAATAGAATCCCTTTCTTCCTCAGTTTGATGTTTATTGATATTTTCATCTTCATTCCCATCATCTCTCTTATATAGACTAGAAATAAGATAAATAAAAAAATCAGGATGCTGTTCAATATACATTTCTAGATTTTCTATATCGCAATATTCATTTCTGCGTCCATACGGAGCTAATATGTAGATATATGAAAATTCCAGTCCCGCTTTTTGTTCTAATGTTAGATATTTACTTTCTTTAATTCTGGAAAAAGCTTTTCCTAAATGATAAGAGTTAGGCGGTAAATTTTCATTAATAGTAGACGAAGAAATCATTGAGGAAAGCACTTCAAAAATCAACTCTGATTCCACATCATTAATAAATAATGAAATATAAGAAAATGCCGTTTGTCCTCTATTTGCCTCCAACAAGTATTGAACACCTCTTTTTACATCATTTTTATCACTCCAATAATTAGGGATTACATTAGCCCAGTATTCTTTTTTTAATGATTCACTTAACAAATCAATTTTTTCCCAAATCATAGATATAAATGGTGCTTGCAAATATATCTTAACCATATCGCTTTCTGATAATTCCTTACCTAAAGCTTCAAATAAAGATGTATTGCCTTTACTTTCACATAATATCCCGCGAATAAAATTCATCAACTTCGTTTCTTGTGAGATATTAAATTTATTTATAGTTTGAACAATTACTGTAACAAGTTGAGACTCTGCAGAAAAAATGTATCGTCGAAGTAAGAAACCAACTATATGTGCAGCATTTCCTTGTAAACATAAATCTAAGACTCCCTCATTTCCTTTCTCATTGATAATGCTTTCTATAGCTTTAACTCGCTCTTTACGAATCAATTCTTCTCGCTCATCAAAACTTAAATCATGAATTTCTTCCAATTCATCAGCAGATTCATTAACCCAAGAATCACGAAATAACCAAATATTTCTATCAATCGGATTTTCAGGAAATAAGTCAGCATATACTTGTTCGCCTAATTTTGTGAACCGAACTCCATTTTTTTGTTTTTTCGCTCTGCGAGATAATACGCTTGTACGGAGTTTTTCTCGCATTTTAATTTTTTCAGATTCAGTAGCTTTGTTTAACGACCAGTTTTTTAGTAGCTCCCATAATTTATCTTGCTGAGTAGTATCTAAGTAATGAATGTTGTTGACTAAATCGCATAATTTTTCAAATGTATATTCTGACCAATTTAATGAAATATTTACACATGTATTACAGAAATCATAAACGTCTTGATACGTAACTACTCTCTGCTTACCTATATTTCTCCAAATATATTTACTTGATGGCAATGCTATTTGATGAGAGACCTTAGGAAACTGACTTAAACAGACTCGCCATCCTATTTCTGGAAAATCTTTTACTAGTTTTTTTAGTAAAAAAATACGTTGTTCTAAACTAGCATTTGTTATTGGTAACCAAGTTCTAAAAATAGCACATAGCGAAGAAAATGGTTTGTTTGCATAGTTATCATCAATTTCTTTCTCACTTAATTGAGCTAAAATCTTTACAACTCTAGAAACTAAATTTTCATCCCAAGCTAGTTTTTCTAAAGCCCATAATAAATCTGTATATTTAGGGCTAGAGAATAATGTATTAGTTGTTGGCATTAGGATTGCTAATATATGCTTTTCTGCCTTTAGATCATTCTCAATAATAGTTAAAAATGTGTTTGGAGATGCTTCAGCGTATGTTGATAACAAATCAGCATTTGCTTGTAACTTTCTTACCGTCAAAGGAGTTAATAGTGAATAAATAAGTTTCTCAATAGCTATATCACAATCTAATTCATCTTTAAATAATTCATTACCATGAACACCTAATAGAATAATCATCTCGCTAAAACTATCTCTTAATACTTGAGAATATTCTCGTTTCTTATTTAGTAAATTTGCACGCCATTGCTCATTTTCAGGCAAATCTAATGCAGGATCATCTTCTGAAAGTATCAACTTAGCATTTTCAAAAAAACATTCTAGATCAGATTTAGTTATATATGGTGCAATAGCAAAAAGTAAATCGATTCTAGATACAACTCCTCTATAATTATTAATTTTCCAGACGGGAGAATCATTTAATAAATACACTTTGCTAAAATTTCCCTCTAAAATTCTATAGCTTTGGTTATCTGTAAATGATTCTAAAACTGCAATATCTTTCTTATTGCTAGAATCCCATGTACCAGCAAATAAAAAAGGAATTAATTCCCTATTGCTATTATTTACCCAGTTTGGATTCTTAATAGCTTCAACTAATGATAATTGACGGCGTAATACTGTTAGTGAATAACCAGCTTTATTAGCTAAAGTTACTGATTCATCATAATTTTTACCCATCTTTTCTAAAGCATGTATAAAGGTTGATGAATCCAAAATCTCCAAGGTTAGATCTACATTTTTACTCTGGGAATTTTTAGAACAAACAATAAAAGAATGAATTTGAGTTACATATTGAGCTAGCTCTTTTTCAACATCTTTATTCGCTGTTATTGCTATAAAATTTTTTGTCCCCTCTGCAAGACGCGGTAAAACATCTGTTTGTTTGAATAGAAGACATCTATCTCTATAATTAATAAAATCACTATTTTCACTAAATAGTGAGGATAAAAATGCAATTGCTTCATCGGTTGAATCTGCAGCAATATAAAATGGTTTAGAAGGTGGGCTAGTTAAATAATTTTCAATTATCTGTTTATTTTTCTCCATTAACTTAGTGAAAAATGATGGAATAAGACGTGGCTGGCATACATTTGCCCAGCTATTCCAAAAACTATCTAACGACTCAACATCTTTAGTCGGTAATTTTGCTTCATTAGCTAGCCAACTTTGGGTAGATAATGATTGTTCCAGCCATTGTTCTAAATCACTTGCATCATAAACCCTCACATCTTTCCATTTATTTAAAGATTTTTTATCGCGAACCCACTTTTCTTTACCAATCCATCTACGAGGAGTTACAAAAATAAAAGTTATATTAATAGAATTATCAGTATAAGCATTCACACTTTTATTAAAATCAGCGGTTGCTTTTTTAGAAATATCAGCATTTACGCCAAACTCCCAACCAGATAAACCTTCAGGTATCCAAGGAGTTGCTTCATTAGATAAAACCTCTCCATCCCATCCTGGTCGTTGCGAATCGTCATTTCCCGGAAAATTTACTTTTAATAATTTCTTAGCCGTTGAGTGAACTAACATTCTTAATAAAACCGCAAGCCTTGATCTTGATTGAATTTCATCTGTATTAATCCAATTTTCAATATCATTAGCTTTAATATTTAAAAAAGGTGGTGCATATGTATGAGTTATGGGAGTCGTAGATTTTTGTATGAGTGACTCATCATATTCTGATTGCCATTGCATTAATTTTTCCAAGGGAAAATTAAATGCCTGAGATAATCTCTGAGCCATTTGGGGAGATAATTTAGCATTTCCATTTAATAAATTTGATAATGCAGGACGTCCAACTTCCAATAATTTAGCAGCATTTGTTACTGACATACCAGAGGGAAGTACTTCATTTTTGATTCTAAAACCAGGATGATTGATAGTCATAATTCACTCCTTTTATAAAAATTGATCGAATGTATTTCATCTGTATAGGCAACATCAAAGATACTCAATTTAATGTGTATCGCTACACAATACATATTAATTTGATATAAATAAAATAGCAAGCTTTTTAACTTATTAGACCATATCCAATTATGAATCCGTATCGTCCAGATTTTTTTGAAGCATCCTTGATTACCGACCAAATAGCATTGAAAACCTAATTATCTGTTGGAAAAACATTACGCTTCTTGTGATGAAGAAGTGAACACCCTATCACTTTACGAATTTCTGCTAGATAAATGAAAAATAATGTCCTTATTTAGCTTTTATTGAATTTCATTCATAACCCCTTTGAATTTTCCCTATCTAATCAAAACAATCTTTTTTCTCTATACTGCATTCATTCAATTAACACAAGGACAACCCGATGAAAAAATCATTTAAGAAAACCCTACTTTCAACCCTTTTCATCTCAACATTATTTTTAGGAGCAAACGCGATGGCTGCCGATTACAAACAAAATCCGTTTACGCTAGCTTATGACGGTGCAATTACCGAAAACGTACAAGGCAAAGTCAATATTCACCCTGTGAAATATCAGCTCAACGGTTTAACTATTGCGGCAAATGTTTATACCCCAGCGAATTTTGACCCAAGCAAAAAATACCCTGCAATCGTGGTGGCGCACCCGAACGGTGGAGTAAAAGAGCAAGTGGCGGGCTTGTATGCACAAAAATTAGCAGAGCAAGGTTATGTGACCATTGCCTTTGACGCAGCATATCAAGGCGGTAGCGGCGGCGAACCGCGTTATGTGGATAAACCGGCTAACCGTATTGAAGATATTCGCGGTGCGGCGGATTTTATCAGCCAATTTAAAGGCGTAGATGCGAACCGTATCGGCTTGCTAGGTATTTGCGGTGGTGGCGGCTACTCCATCAAAGCGGCGGAAACGGACAAACGCTTTAAATCGGTGGCGACTATTTCAATGTTCAACAGCGGAGACGCACGCCGCAACGGTTTTATGCGTTCGCAAACCAACAACATTCAAGAACGTTTGAAACAGGCATCGGATGCCCGTGCGCAAGAAGCGGCTGGCGGCGAAATCCTTTATACGCCAGCCTTTGCTGCAGGAATGACACCTGAACAAGTGGCGGCTCTGCCTTATGATCTGTATCGTCAAGGCTATGAATATTACGCTCAAACCCACGCTCACCCGAATTCGCAAACCAATTTTACCGTGAGCAGTTTGTTGGATTTAATGGCGTTTGATGTGAATACCAATGTGGAACTCATCAATCAACCGTTGTTGATGATCGCAGGCGAAAAAGCGGACAGTTTGTATATGACCGAAGAAGTGTTCGCCAACGCCAAAGGTACACAAAACAAAGAGCTGTTTATCGTGCCGAATGCAAAACATATCGAAACCTACTGGAAACCTGAATATGTGAAACAAATCAGCGAAAAACTGACAGGTTTCTTTGGTAAAAATCTGTAACCCGCTTTACCTAGCACGAGCCGTGCTAGGTTCTTTAATCCTAGCCCCTCTGGGGCTAAATTGAGAAGAAGATCTTATGAAAAAAACTGTCCTTTTTTCCACCGCACTTGCTTTCGCTACTTCGTCTGCTTTGGCGGAACAAACCATTACGCTTTATCCGCAACATCAATGGATGGCCGCGCCGAGCGAACACTTTTCGGGTTCTGCACGTTTTACTCGGCTGCCTGAAATCCCCAACAGCCCGGACGGTTCAGCGATTGTAGAATTTCAAGCCGGCACCATTACCGATTGGCATACCCATTCGCACGGACAATATCTGATTGTGACCGAAGGCGAAGGTCGCACGCAGGAATGGGGCAAGCCGATTCAAATCATCAAAAAAGGCGATGTGATTTGGTGCCCGCCCAACGTGAAACATTGGCACGGTGCGGGCGAACACAGCAAAATGGCGCATATCGCCATCAGCCCGAACGCCAAAGAAAACAAAGCCACTTGGTTAGAAAAAGTGGAATTGCCGAAAAGCGATCCCAAAGCCGATTTGCAAAAAATCAGCCAAAACACACCGCTTGCAAATAAGCAACTTGCCATTGTGCCGATTGCGTTCTACTCCGCTCGTGGCGATTTAGAGCATTTAAAACCTGCTATTGAGCAAGGCTTGACAAGCGGTTTAACGGTCAATGAATTGCGTGAAATTTTCGCTCATCAATACGCCTACGCAGGTTTTCCGCGAGCCTTAAACGGCTTGCTGACCTTGCAAAATGTGCTAAAAGAACGTAGCGAAAAAGGTATTCAAGATCCGCAAGGCAATCTACCAACACAAACCGAACCGACCGACTATTACGCCTTAGGTACGCATACGCTCAACACCCTAAACGGACGGGATAATTCCGCCGTGTTGTGGAATTTTGACGGCGTGGATTACGCCCTAAAAGCCCATTTATTCGGCTATTTGTTCAGCCGTGATAATTTGAGTCCCGTAAACCGTGAATTGGTTACGGTCAGCACCCTTGCCAGCTTGGAAACCGTGCAGAATCAACTTCGTTCGCATTTAGGCATTTTGAAAAATCTAGGCTTAAATGAAACGGAATTGAAGCGTGTGATTGATGAAATCCGCCAACAAAATCCAACGGCGGCGGATAAAACGGATAGTGTGTTGAAAGACGTGTTTAAGGCGCAATAATGTGCAGGGGCTAATCACATTAGCCCCAAAACAATCATAGGAATATCAGGGCGAATGTAATTCGCCCCTACAAATGGATTTTAAATTTTGAGTAGTTTACAAAGTGCGGTAAAAATCACCGCACTTTTTTTATCTCTCTATCCAAATTATTGAATTTTATTCAATAACTCTTTCAACTTTCCCTATCTAATCAAAATAATTTAACCTACCTATAATACATCTAAATTAATTTATCGGAGAAATATAATGATGTCGTTATTAGCTGCCCCTATTGGCGTGCTCGTAGGAATGGGGATAGCCTTTCAAACAGGGATGAACTCGGTGTTACGCAAAAATGTCGTATCGCCATTGCTATCATCTTTTATCGCTTTTGGTGTAGGTTCTATCTTATTGATTTTGCTGATTTTCGTGCAAAACGAACCGCTTGCGGTTTCTGCTGAAACCTTAAACCAATCGCCTTGGTGGATTTGGTTGGGCGGTTTATTGGCAATGTTCGGACTAACCGTCAATATTCTGATTTTTCCTCGTTTGGGTAGTGTTCAAACGGCGATTATGCCGATTTTAGGACAAGTGATAACAGGCACATTGATTGATACATTCGGTTGGTTCTCAGCCCCGCAATATGATTTCACCCTGTGGCGTTTACTGGGCTTAGTAGCGGTAATGGCTGGAATTGGCATTGCGATTGTATTACCGTCACTCAAACAACATAACCTGAAAAAGCGCGAAGAAGGTTCGTTACTGTGTTGGCAGATTCTCGGTATTAGCGGTGGCGTCGCATCAGGCATTACCCCCGCAGTGAATACCGCATTACGTCACACGTTGCAATCCACTACGCTTTCAGTATTTGTGCCGTTTGTTATCGGTACGCTGTTATTAGCCTTAGTCATTTGCTTGAAAGAACCGACCGCTTGGCAACATTTAAAAGCCGCCGTGAAACAACCGCAACCTTGGTGGCAATGGTTCGGCGGTTTGCTCGGTGCGATTTATATCGGTGGTATTGTGATGATTGTGCCACAGATCGGCACCGGCGGGGCGATTGTGACTTCATTATTCGGTTTATTGGTCGGTAGTCTGATTATTGACCAATTCGGTTTGCTCGGTGCCAATAAAAAACCGATTAGCGCTATTCAAATTTTGGGCTTGCTGGTGTTATTGAGCGGTGTCGTTATCATTCAAATGAGTAAATAAGGAAGAAACATGAAAAATATTCCACTATGCTTACTGGGCAGTGCGCTGATGTGTGTACAGTCGCCCCTTTTCGCCCAACCGTTTACCACAGACAGCCGTGTAAACGACATTCTGACTCACTCTGCATTTCAAGGCTTTGCCGAACGCCTATTGCCTTGGGATGATAACCGCAATGAACCGAACTTACGCCTAAAGCAGATCGAGCGGTTAATGCCCTACCATAGCCATATTTCACCGCAGGTGGTAACCGAGACGTTGAATAAAATGCTGGCACGTGCCGAACAAGGTGACACGATTTTTTATGAGATTTATAGCGAAGCGGAAAAACGCCAAGATCCAAGCAAACAACATACGGGCATATTCGTGTTTAAAGGCAAACCGAATGCACCTTTTGCAATGATAGCCCCGGGCGGCGGTTTTGCTTACGTCGGTTCATTGCATGAGGGTTTTCCGATTGCACAATCCGTTGCCGAACAAGGCTATAATGCCTTTGTCGTGAAATATCGGGCGGGCATGGGCGAACAAATCGCCACCGAAGATATGGCTCAAGCGGTCGAATTCGTGCGAAAAAATGCAAAAAGGTTACAAGTCGACCCTAACGGCTATTCCGTATGGGGCGCCTCCGCCGGAGCGAGAATGGCGGCGTATATTGGCTCTTACGGCACACAGGCTTTTGGAACCGAAGCAAATTCTAAACCGAGCAGTGTCATTATGCTCTACACAGGACATAGCGATTACAATCGCCAAGGCGAACCGGCAACCTTTGTTGCCATCGGCGAGCAGGACGGCATTGCCTCTCCGAATACGATGAAACGCCGTATTGAGCAACTCAACGCAATGGGCGTGCCGACTGAATTCCATCTCTATAAAAACCTCGGACACGGCTTCGCATTGGGTACGGGAACGA
>NZ_JBGXYA010000067.1:0-23503 GCF_041814905.1 Glaesserella sp.
ATCCCGAACTCAGAAGTGAAACGCAGTAACGCCGATGGTAGTGTGGGGATTCCCCATGTGAGAGTAGGGCACCATCAGGGTTTTAATACGAGAGAAACCGCAAGTTAGAGATAGCTTGCGGTTTTTTTTATTTTGCGGAAGTAATTAACAGAAGAAGAAAAGAAGAGAAGAATGAGGCTGACAAGCGGTCGGTTTGGGGGAATATTTTGCAAATTATAAGGCGAATCTGACCGCTTGCAAGAGACATTGCATCACCTTTTGTATTCATTTTATTCGGTTTCTTATGATAAGTTCTTTTATCTATCTTTCCATTTATCCCTGTTCCCCGTATAATCGGGAACAATTTTTTGTTTGAAAAACTAAAGCCGACTTAATAATGCAATTAATACGTGGAGTTTATAATTTTAAGAATATGCCTGATTTCCGAAATGGATGTGCATTAACAATCGGAAATTTTGACGGCGTTCATTTAGGGCATCAACAAATTTTGAAACGTTTAATTGAACAAGCGAAGATATTAAGCGTGCCTTCGGTGGTCATGGTTTTTGAACCGCAACCACGAGAATTTTTTGCTAAAAAGTTAACGTCTTCTACAGCACCGGCACGTTTAATGCGGTTGCGCGATAAAATTTCGGCATTACAACAAATCGGCATAGATTATTTACTCTGTATTCGTTTTAATCAAAAGTTTGCAGAGTTAGCGCCTGCAGAATTTATTCAATCTTTATTGGTGGATAAATTAAATGTGAAATATTTAAGCGTTGGCGATGATTTCCAGTTTGGTTACAAGCGGTCGGGAAACTTCGAAATTTTGCAAAAAGCAGGAGAACAGTTTGGTTTCAGTGTTGAAAATTCTCATAGCCATTGCTTAGGGGAAGAGCGAATTAGTAGCTCATTAATTCGCCAAGCTTTACAACGGGACGATTTAAGTCAAGCTGAAAAAATGTTGGGAAAACCTTACTCCATCCGTGGCAGAGTGGCGCATGGAAATAAATTAGGAAGAACCATTGGATTTCCAACAGCAAATATTATGTTGAACCGCTTAGTGACGCCAATCCAAGGTGTCTATGCTGTGCAAGTTGAAACTGCTGAAGGTGTATTCAACGGCATTGCTAATGTTGGCAATCGACCAACGATAAACGGAACAAAACCGTTATTAGAAGTGCATTTATTTGATTTTAACAAATCTATTTATGGGCAAGCGATTGAAGTACGTTTTTTAAAGAAAGTTCGTTCAGAAATTAAGTTTGCAAGTTTTGATGAACTGAAATCACAGATAGAACGTGATGTGATTGAAGTAAAAGGCTTTTTTGCCCATAACAAGCGGTCAGATTGAGAGAGAATTTTGCAAATACGCAATCACCGATTTATTTTTAAATTTTATTAATTGGAACAATAAGATGACTGATTACAAAAACACATTAAATCTGCCTGAAACAGGCTTTCCAATGCGTGGGGATCTCGCTAAGCGTGAACCTGCGATGTTAAAAAATTGGTACGATAAGAATTTGTATCAAAAAATTCGTCAAGCATCAAAAGGGAAAAAATCCTTTATTTTGCATGATGGTCCTCCTTATGCAAATGGTTCGTTACACCTTGGTCACGCCGTTAATAAAATTTTAAAAGATATTATTATTAAATCAAAAACTGCGTTGGGTTTTGACTCTCCGTATATCCCGGGTTGGGACTGTCACGGTTTGCCGATTGAGCTGAAAGTAGAAGGTGTGGTAGGTAAACCAAATGAAAAAATTTCAGCGGCAGAGTTCCGTCAAGCGTGTCGTAAATATGCGGCGGAACAAGTTGAAGGGCAAAAAGCAGACTTTATTCGTATGGGCGTGTTGGGTGACTGGGATAATCCATACCTGACAATGAATTTTGATACAGAAGCCCATATTATCCGTGCTTTAGGTAAAGTGATTGCAAATGGTCACTTATACAAAGGCTCAAAACCGGTTCACTGGTGTTTAGACTGTGGCTCTTCCCTTGCTGAAGCAGAAGTGGAATATGAAGATAAAGCCTCGCCGTCAATCTATGTGCGTTTCTCTGCGGTAGATCCTGTTGCCGTGGAAGCGAAATTTAATGCTCAGAGCAAAGGAAGCGGTCAGATTTCTGCGGTAATTTGGACAACAACGCCTTGGACATTACCTTCAAACCGTGCGATTGCGTTAAATGCGGAATTAGAATATCAGCTCGTACAGTTTGGCGATGAGCGTGTTATTCTTGCAACAGACTTAGTGGAAGCCGTGCAAAAAGCAACGGGTGTTGAGCTAGTTGAAGTGCTAGGTTCAGCAAAAGGTAGTGACTTAGAGTTAATGCGTTTCAATCACCCATTCTATGAGTATGACGTGCCGTTTATTTTAGGCGATCACGTTACCACCGATGGCGGTACAGGTTTAGTTCACACCGCACCAGATCACGGTTTAGACGACTATATTGTAGGTCAAAAATATAAATTAGAAATGGCTGGCTTAGTGGCAAACGATGGTAAATTCGTTTCAACTACGCCATTCTTTGCAGGCAAAGGCGTGTTTGAAAGTAATGATTTAGTCCTTGAAAAACTAAAAGAAACAGGGGCGTTGCTCAAATTAGAGCGTATCAAACACAGCTATCCGCACTGTTGGCGTCACAAAACTCCGATTATTTTCCGTGCGACACCGCAATGGTTTATCGGTATGGAAACGCAAGGTTTACGCAAACAGGCATTAGGCGAAATTAAACGTGTACGTTGGATCCCAAGCTGGGGTGAAGCACGTATTGATACAATGGTGGCGAACCGCCCTGACTGGTGTATCTCTCGTCAGCGTACTTGGGGCGTGCCGATGACAATGTTTGTGCATAATGAAACAGAACAGCTACACCCACGCACCTTAGAAATTTTGGAAGAAGTGGCAAAACGTGTTGAGCAGGCAGGCATTCAAGCGTGGTGGGATTTAGATCCAAAAGAAGTCTTAGGCGAAGAAGATGCGAAAATCTATCGTAAAGTGCCTGATACCCTTGATGTGTGGTTCGACTCGGGATCGACCTATGCGTCTGTGGTACAACAACGCCCAGAGTTTAACGGCAATTCTGCGGATATGTACCTTGAAGGTTCAGACCAACACCGTGGTTGGTTTATGTCATCATTAATGCTTTCTACAGCAACCGATAATAAAGCCCCTTATAATCAAGTACTTACACACGGTTTCACCGTCGATGAAAAAGGTCGCAAAATGTCAAAATCACTCGGTAACGTGATTGTGCCAAGTGAAGTGTGGAACAAAAATGGTGCAGATATTTTACGTTTATGGGTTGCTTCTACGGACTACACCGGTGAAATTGCCGTTTCGCACAACATTTTAAACAGTGCAGGCGATACTTATCGTCGTATCCGTAATACCGCACGTTTCCTATTAGCGAATTTAAACGGCTTCGATCCAAAACGTGATCTCGTTAAACCTGAAGAGATGATCGCCTTAGATCGTTGGGCGGTAAGCTGTGCGTTAGATGCACAAAACGACATTAAAGAAGCCTATGATAACTATCAATTCCACACCGTTGTTCAGCGTTTAATGCGTTTCTGTTCAATCGAAATGGGATCGTTCTATTTAGATATTATCAAAGACCGTCAATACACCACTAAAGCGGACAGCCTTGCACGCCGTAGCTGTCAAACAGCGTTGTGGCATATTTCTGAAGCATTAGTGCGTTGGATGGCTCCGATTTTATCCTTCACCGCCGATGAAATCTGGGGCTACTTACCGCAAGTGGAAGGACGTTCTGAATTTGTCTTTACCGAAGAGTTTTATACAGGTTTATTCAGCTTGAGTGAAGCGGATAAATTAGATGATAGCTACTGGCAAAGACTATTAAAAGTACGTTCAGAAGTAAACCGTGTGTTAGAACAAGCGCGTAACGACAAGTTAATCGGTGCTGGTCTTGAAGCGAAAGTCACCGTTTATGCAAATGATGATATTCGTCCGTTGTTAGAACAGTTAGGCAACGAGCTACGTTTCGTGTTAATCACTTCACAAGCGGTTGTTAAACCACTTGCCGAAGCCGATGTTGCTGAAGGTGAATTAGCCGGTCTTGCGGTGAAAGTAGAACGTGCTGACGGTGAAAAATGCCCACGTTGCTGGCACTATGCGACAGATATTGGTGCGAATGCAGAACACGCTGAGATTTGTGGGCGTTGTGTGGAGAATGTGGCAGGTAATGGCGAGCAAAGAGCATTTGCTTAAACAAGCACTCTCTCCGTAACTACATTTCCTACTTTTCTTTGCTTCGCCAAAGAAAAGTAGGCAAAAGAAAGGCGACCCCGAGCGTTTCTTCTTCCTACGCTTGTTGCTAATTTTTGGGACGAACTTTTCAAACTCGCTTGCTTCGCAAGCTCAAACACGAAAAGTTGTCCTCAAAAATTGACGCAACCGCTTCGGCGAAACGCAGGGGAGATCGAACATCTCGATCTTAGCATTACAAAAAATTGATTAAAACTCACCGCTTGTTATGGCGGATTGGGTTCCCTTCTGAACCGCCTGAGCGTGTTTAAATTTGTAGGAACATTTTTCTCTGAGCCAACGAAGTTGGCGAATTTAAAATGTTCCGTTAAGCAAATTTAAACTAAGCGAAATAAGCGGTGAAGTAGAGGGTGTTTCTTTTGGTTGCTTTTCTTTGCGTAAGCAAAGAAAAGTAACAGAGGACTAACAATGCTTATTCTGAACAAACAAACCCGTGCAAAACACCATTTAGAAAAACTCACTTTTATTCCTCAACAAGCGAATAAAGTAGAATTCTTAAATTCCAGCGCTGAGTTTAAAACCCGCATTTTGGAGCTTATTGCACAAGCAAAATCGCGAATTTATTTCACCGCTCTCTATTTTGAAAAAGATGAAGCGGGGCAGGAAATTTTAGCGGCACTTTATCAGGCAAAAATTGCACGCCCTGAATTAGATATAAAAATATTAGTTGATTGGCATCGTGCGCAGCGCGGACGAATTGGTGAAGTGGCACAGAGCTCTAATGCTGATTGGTATGCGACAGTAAGAATGCAATGTGGATTGCCTGCGGATAATGATATTGCTTTTTATGGTGTGCCGATTAATAATCGTGAAATTTTTGGTGTATTACATCTGAAAGGGTTAGTCTTTGATGATACTTTGCTTTACAGTGGGGCAAGTATTAATAATGTTTATCTGCATCAATTGGATCGTTATCGCTATGACCGTTATCATCAAATTGAAAATAAAGTTTTAACGGATTCAATCGTTCGCTTTATTCAGCAACAGATTTTACCCGATCCGGCGGTCACGCGTTTAGATCAAAAAAATCGACCTAAGACCTCCGATATTCGTCCGGTGATTAAATTGTTCCGTAAACAATTAAGTCAGCAGCATTATGATTTTGCCGGACGTAAAATGAGCGATGAGGTGTTAATGGTCTCACCATTGATTGGACTTGGGCGTAAAAATAAGTTGAACAAAACGATTGAAGCGTTATTCTATAAGACAAAAGAAAAGTTAACGATTTGTACACCTTATTTTAATTTCCCACGATCATTACGTAACCGCATTGCATGGTTACTGGATAACGGTAAACAAATTGAAATTATTGTCGGTGATAAAACCGCGAACGATTTTTATACACCACCGAATGAACCATTTACAATGGCATCGGCGTTACCTTATCTGTATGAAAAGAATCTGCGTGCTTTTGCCAAACGTTTTGATTATTACATTCAAAACAAACAATTGACGATTCGTTTATGGAAAGACGGGGAAAACAGCTATCACCTTAAAGGTGTTTGGATCGACCACCGCTATATTTTGTTAACCGGTAATAACCTAAATCCGCGAGCTTGGGGATTAGACGCTGAAAATGCAGTTCTGATTTCCGATCCTAAAGCTGAATTGTTGGAACCGGCACAGCGTGAGTTAGCAAATATTCGTATTCATACTAATGCGTTAACTCACTATAGTGATTTGGAAATGCTGAAAGATTATCCGGAAAAAGTACAAAAACTATTGAAGAAGTTTGGTCGGGTAAAATTAGATAAAATTGTAAAAATGTTATTGTAAAACAAAGGGCTAATAAGACATTATTAGCCCTTTTTACATCATTGTGCCATCTGTTCGACTACTTTCATAAAACCGTCGGCAGTAGTGTAAACGGCTTCTTTGCCTTGGGCTTTCAATATCATATCGGATAGTTCGCGAAAAGCGGAATGTCCACCGGCACGGCTTAATATTAAATCGGCTTGATCTTTAATATAATCAAACGCATCACCTACCGCTACAGCTAAACCACATACCTCAAAAGCAGGTAAATCTAATGTATCGTCACCTAAAAATGCGGTTTCTTCCGCAGTCACTCCCGCCTGCTGCATTAAATCAAAGCACGCTTGGCGTTTTGACATTTTGCCTAATTGAAACAGCGGAATGCCTAAATTTTTGATTCTACGGCGTAAAATCGGCGTATCGCCACCGGAAAGTACGGCAACTTGGATTCCACAAGCAAGCAGCATTTTGATGCCTAAACCGTCTTTTACATTAAAATATTTCAGTGCTTCACCGTTTGCATCATAGTAGAGACTACCGTCAGTAAGAACGCCATCAATATCGGTAATCACTAATTTAATTTTAGAAAGTCTGTGCATAAAGGTTCCTTGATTTTAATTATGGGGGGTTTTATTATTTCGCGCATTATAGCTTTTTGGAGCCCATCATGTCGATTTCTCACAATTTAACCGAGATTTTACAAACAATTCAACAGGTTAGTATTGACGCTAATCGTCCTCCGCAGTCGGTAAAATTGCTTGCGGTTAGTAAAACCAAACCTATTTCCGATATTCAACAGGCCATTGATGCGGGGCAAACCGCATTCGGTGAAAATTATGTGCAGGAAGGTGTTGAAAAGATTCAACATTTCGCCGGATGTACTGCGTTGGAATGGCATTTTATCGGTTTACTGCAATCGAACAAAACCCGCTTAGTGGCAGAGCATTTCGACTGGGTACAAACTATCGATCGTCTGAAAATTGCTCAGCGTTTAAGCGAGCAAAGACCTGCTCACCTTACTCCGCTTAATGTGTTGATTCAAATTAATATCAGTGATGAACGCTCAAAATCGGGGATTGAGCCGAGTCAAATGCAAGAGCTTGCACGGGCAATCAGCCGTTTGCCTCACTTAAAATTGCGAGGGTTGATGGCAATTCCCAAGCCGGAAAACGAACCGGCACGGCAAAAAATCGCTCTGCGTCGGATGGAAACACTGTTCAAACAGCTACAGGCAGAATTTGACGGTATCGATACGCTTTCAATGGGTATGAGCGATGATATGCAAAGTGCGATTGAATGCGGGTCGACAATGGTACGTATCGGCACTGCTATTTTTGGCGCACGGGCTTAAACGGTTTACAAGCGGTCGATTAGCAACAATTTTTTGCAAATGCGCTTGTGACTTTCCCCTCAAACTACAATATACTTACGCCTTACGATTTTATTTTAAGCTGCTATTCAAGCCGCTACTCCAAGTTTCTAAGGAAATGCCATGCAACCTAAAGCAAAATTCAGAAAAGATTATCGCCAGCCTGATTTTACTATTACCGATATTTATCTTGATTTCCAACTTGATCCTGAAGAAACCTTAACGACGTCGACCTTAAAAGTAAAACGCCAAAACCCGGAGGCGACTCAATTAACTTTAGAAGGGCATAGTTTTACCTTTGTTTCATTGAAATTAAACGGCGAAACTTTCGAAAATTATCAGAAAAATGAGGAGTCGCTAACACTGAATTTAGCCGATTTTCCGGCGGAACACTTTGAATTGACGATTCAAACCTTATTACATCCTTCGCAAAATACTTCTTTACAAGGTCTGTATCAATCAGGTGATGGGCTTTGTACGCAATGCGAGGCGGAAGGATTCCGTCAAATTACGTATATGCTTGACAGACCGGATGTACTTGCAAAATATCGCACCAAACTGACTGCTTGTAAGAGTCGCTATCCGTATTTGCTTTCTAACGGTAATCGTGTCGCACAAGGTGATTTGGAAGACGGTCGCCATTGGGTTGAATGGGAAGATCCGTTTTTCAAACCGAGTTATTTATTTGCGGTGGTTGCCGGTGATTTTGATTTACTGCAAGACAGTTTCACCACAATGAGCGGGCGCGAAGTTGCGTTGGAAATTTATGTTGACCGAGGTAATTTAGATCGCGCTCCTTGGGCGATGGAAAGTTTAAAACGTTCAATGAAATGGGATGAAGAGCGCTTCGGGCTGGAGTACGATCTGGACATTTATATGATCGTGGCGGTCGATTTCTTTAATATGGGGGCGATGGAGAATAAAGGATTAAATATCTTTAACTCGAAATTCGTACTTGCTAACCCTCAGACGGCGACCGATGAAGATTACTTAAACATCGAAGCGGTAATTGCCCATGAATATTTTCACAACTGGACGGGTAACCGCATCACGTGTCGGGATTGGTTCCAGCTAAGTTTGAAAGAAGGCTTAACGGTTTTCCGCGATCAAGAATTTACCTCCGACTTATGGTCTCGTTCGGTAAAACGGATTGAAGATGTCCGCTTATTGCGCTCCGTACAATTTGCCGAAGATGCCAGCCCGATGGCACACCCGATTCGCCCTGAAAAAGTGATTGAAATGAATAACTTCTACACCGTAACCGTTTATGAAAAAGGGGCGGAAGTGATTCGAATGATGCACACATTACTTGGTGAAGAAAAATTCCAAAAAGGTATGAAACTTTATGTTGCTGAAAATGACGGTAAAGCTGCAACGTGCGAAGATTTTGTTTCAGCAATGGAGCGGGCTTCTGGTATTGATTTAACTCAATTCCGCCGTTGGTATAGCCAATCTGGCACACCGGAGTTAACCATTTCCGATGAATACGATGAAAAACGTCACACTTACCGTTTACACGTATCGCAAATGACCGCACCAACTGCCGACCAAGTAGAAAAAGTAAACTTGCATATTCCACTCAAAGTGGCGTTATACGGCGAGAACGGTCAACGTATCAATTTGCAACACGAATTATTGACGGTCAGCGATGTTTTGGACGTCATTCACGAGCATCAGACCTTTGAGTTTCATAATGTACTACAGCGCCCGGTGCCGGCCCTGCTATGTGATTTTTCTGCGCCGGTACGTTTAGATTACAACTACAGTAATGAACAATTATTGACCTTATTAAAATACGCCGGTAATGATTTTGTCCGTTGGGATGCGGCACAAATGTTATTCAATCACGAATTAAGAGAAAATTTGGCGCGTTATCAGCAAGGCGAGGAGATGAGATTCTCAGCATCCTTGTTGGAAGCGTTAACTATCGTATTGGATTGTGCCAACCAAGATCCGGAACTGGCGGCATTAACGCTAACTTTGCCGAAAGAAACCGAATTTGCCGAATTATTTAAGGTGATTGACCCATCCGGTATCGCGGTAGTGCGTGATTTTATGCAACGTCAAATAGCTGAGGCGCTAAAAGAGCGTTTATTCGTCATCTATAACCAGTACAAAGCACCGGAATATCGTGTGGTGGCAGAAGATATGGCAAAACGCGCACTGCGTAATACTTGCCTGTCTTATCTCGCTTTTACCGATTTGGGGAATAGCTTAGTCTATAAACATTATCACAAAGCGGATAATATGACCGACACTTTAGCGGCACTTTCCTCGGCAACCAAAGCGCAATTAGCTTGCCGTGATCAATTGTTGGCAGATTTTGAAGAGAAGTGGCACCAAGACGGTTTGGTGATGGATAAATGGTTTATGCTACAAGCGACCAGACCGGACGATAACGTATTAGAGATCGTACAAAGCTTGCTTGAACATCGTAGTTTCAATATGAAAAATCCAAATCGTTTACGTGCTTTGATTGGCTCATTTGCGAACCATAATCCGAAAGCATTCCATGCAATTGATGGTTCAGGTTACCGTTTCTTAGTCGATATGTTAACTCAATTGAATGACAGCAATCCGCAGGTTGCTTCACGCTTAATCGAACCGTTAATTAAACTTTCCCGTTATGATACTCAGCGCCAAACGTTAATGCGTCGCGGATTAGAACGTTTGAAAGGATTAGATCACCTTGCGCGTGATCTGTTTGAAAAAATTGAGAAGGCGTTGAAATAATGCATTGGTATCAAGGGCTTTTTTCTTTCCAAGGCAGGCTTAACCGCCAAGGTTTTTGGATTGGCGCGGGGATTAATTTTGTGTTTCTTGCGATTTTTGCCAATTTTATCCTGAATCCGACCGCTTTCACGTGGTTAAGCGTGATTCCGTTGATCATTTCGGGTTATAGTCTGTCGGCGGTGATTGTAAAACGTTTACATGATCGTAACCGTTCCGCCAAAGCGTTATTGATGGTATTGGTACCGATCTTATGTTATGCCGCTTCACACTATGCTGAAGGTACGATGGTGTGGTTGCTCGGTCGAATGATGCCGATTTTTATCGGTACTATGTTACTCATGGAATGGGGAGGATTTGTCGGTAACCCCGATGCGAATGAGTATGGAAAAAGCGGATTGAGCATTCGATTTAAATAATTTGGATTCACAGATGGTGCAAACGTCCATGCTTGCGCCAGCATTATTTTTTAAGACTGAAATGACCGAAATAAAACTTAACTATCATAAAACCCGTTTTTTAACATCCGCTCCTGATATTCGCCATTTACCCGAAGACAATGGCGTGGAAATTGCGTTTGCCGGGCGCTCTAACGCGGGTAAATCGACAGCATTAAATGCACTGACGAATCAAAAAAATTTGGCTCGAACCTCGAAAACGCCGGGACGAACGCAGTTGATTAATTTATTTGAAGTTGAACCGAACTGTAAATTGGTTGATTTACCCGGCTATGGTTATGCAGCGGTGCCGGAGCAGATGAAATTGCAGTGGCAACGTTCATTGGGCGAATATTTGCAGAAGCGCGAATGTTTGCGCGGTGTGGTGATTCTGATGGACATTCGTCATCCGCTGAAAGATCTTGACCAACAAATGGTTGAATGGGCCGTTTCTGCTGATCTACCGGTGTTATTATTGTTAACTAAAGCGGATAAACTCAGCCAAAGTGCCAGAAGCAAAACCGTTAAAATGGTACGTGAGGCAATTCTGCCGTTTCAAGGCGATGTACAGGTAGAAGCTTATTCGGCAACCAATAAGATAGGTATCGATAAACTTGCCACTAAACTCGACGGCTGGTTTGCAGAAGTTTTTGCGGAATAACAAGTAGGTACAAGCGGTCGGTTTGCGCCTGAAATTTGCAAATTTGTTGCGTTATTAATTCGGAGACAAAATGAGCTTACTGAAAATCAGAGGATTCGTTCCTTACCTTGCGATTGCATTTTTAAATGCCAGTGTCGATTTGGCACATAAAATTACCATTCAAAACGTTTTATTAAAGAGTTTTGAGGGCAATACCCTAGTAGTTCTGACAGCATTAATCAATGCGATGATCTTACTACCGTTTATCTTCCTCTTTTCACCTTCCGGTTTTATCAACGACAAATATTCCCAAACCAAAGTGATCCGCGTTTCGGCGGTGGCAGCTATTTTTATTACCGCAGCGATTTTGCTGAGCTATCTTGGCGGTGCGTTTGAAGTTGCTTTTATTCTGACGCTTATTCTCGCGACCCAAAGTGCAATTTATTCTCCTGCCAAATACAGTATTATCAAACAGATTGTCGGTACTGATAATTTAGGTCGGGCCAATGGCGTCATTCAGGCGTTAACCATTGTGGCAATTTTATTCAGCTCTTTTGCCTTCTCATTCCTATTTGAAACTTTTTATGTTGAAGGCGATAACCCGTCCGCAATCTTATCCAGTATGTCTATCATCGGAATTTCACTGGTTGCGTTCAGCGTGATTGAAGCTATATTCGCCTTTCGAATTCCGTTTTTTAAAGCTGACGAACCTCGTCGCCATGAAACCTTTGAGATGAAAAAATATCTCTCATTAGGTTATTTAAAACAGAATATGCGTTTGTTGCGCCGTGATAAAAATATTTGGCTCAGCATCATCGGTTTAAGTATTTTCTGGGGAGTGTCGCAGGTGATTGTGGCGGCTTTTCCAGCACACTATAAAGCGATTTTTGACAGCGATAATGCGATTGTGATTCAAGCGATTTTAGCGGTGAGCGGTATCGGTTTGATTGTCGGTTCAACGATTGCCGGTTCGATGTCTAAACATCATATCGAGCACGGTATCATACCGGTTGGGGCATTAGGGATTTTCTTGGCGATTTTCTTTTTGGCTTCTTCATCCAGTGTCGCGGTGATGACCTTCTGTTCTTTTTTATTCGGCGTATTCGGCGGAATGTTTATTGTGCCGTTGAATGCCACGATTCAATTTTTTGCGCCGGAAAAATCGAGCGGCAAAATTATGGCGGGTAATAACTTTGTGCAGAACGTGTCGATGGTTGTTTTCTTGCTGTTAAGTATCGCTTTTGTATCAGCCAATATCTCTACTACCGGTTTATTATTATTTGCTGCGTTTATCTGTTTAATCGGCTCTTTCTATGCGGTGATTCAACTACCGCACCTGTTTACCCGTTTATTGTTGTTGCCGATTTTAAAAACCGGCTACCGTTTTAATGTGGAAGGCTTGAAAAACTTACCGCAAAGCGGCGGTGTTTTATTATTAGGTAACCATATCAGTTGGATTGACTGGATGGTGCTACAAGCAGCAAGCCCACGGGCGGTAAAATTTGTGATGTATCGCGGTATTTACAACAAATGGTATCTGAAATGGTTTCTCAAATGGTTTAAAGTGATCCCGATTGGCGCAGGTTCCAGCAAAGAGTCGATTGAGCAAGTCAGGCAGTTACTTGCTAATGGTGAAGTGGTCGCTTTGTTTCCCGAAGGACACATCAGCTATAACGGACAAATCAATGAATTTCAGCGTGGTTTTGAATTAGCCGTTCAAGATTGGGAGAATATCTGTATTGTGCCGTTTTATTTACGCGGGCTTTGGGGTTCCAGTTTTTCCAGAGCGGACGGTCATTATAAAGCGTTAACCAAAACTCGCGGTAAACGCGATATTTTGGTGGCGTTCGGCAAGCCGATTCATGAGTTTATTGACCGTTCGGCAATGAAACAGAAGGTCGTTGAATTGTCATTCTCTTCTTGGGAAAAATTTATTGCGCGTCAAGAACCGCTTACCCACGAATGGCTGGATATGGCGAAATCCAATTTATTTAAAACCTGTTCGGTTGATAGTATGGGGATGAACCTTAACAATGCCAAATTTATTACCGCAGTATTGGTGTTCAGCAAATTGATCCGTAAACAGTTTGGTGATAGCAAACATATCGGTGTATTGCTGCCAAGTTCTTCTATTGGTGCGATCGTTAATATGGCTTTGTTTGTCAGCGGTAAAGTTCCGGTGAACCTCAATTATACGTTGAGCGAGCAAAGTATGGCGGCAGCGTTAAATAAAGCGGGTATTACCAAAGTCATTACTTCGGAAAAGTTCTTGGATAAACTAAGCGACAAAGGTTTTGATTATTCGTCATTATTGGCGGATAAAACGGTTATGGTAGAGCAATTAAGTCAGACAGTGACTAAAAAAGCCAGAACCCGAGCCTTCCTAACCGCATTATTGGCACCGGCTTGGTGGATAAAATTAATGCATTTCAGCGATGTGAAATTGGATGATACCGCAACGATTCTCTTCAGTAGCGGTAGCGAGGGAGAGCCGAAAGGTATTGAACTCACCCATAAAAACTTGCTGACCAACATTAAGCAGATCAGTGAATTACTTAACTTCAGAAAGGACGATGTTATTCTTAACTCTCTGCCGATTTTCCACTCGTTCGGTTTAACAGTGACGACGTTATTACCGCTTTGTGTCGGCGTAAAAATGGTCAGCGTGCCGGATCCGACCGATGGTGCTTTAGTCGGTAAAATGGCGGCACGTTACAACGCAAGTATTCTTTTCGGTACTTCTACGTTCTTTAGGTTATACACCAAAAATAAAAAACTACACCCGCTGATGTTCCAAAACGTACGTATGGTGGTTGCCGGTGCGGAAAAATTAAAAGCGGATGTCAAAGAAGCGTTTCGCATTAAGTTCGGATTGGATATTTATGAAGGCTACGGCACTACGGAGACTGCACCGGTGGCAGCGGTGAATATGCCGAATATTCTTGAACGGGATAGTTTAAAAGAGCTAACTTTTAATAAGGTCGGTTCCGTCGGTATGCCGTTGCCGGGGACAATCATTAAGATTGTTGATCCGAATACGCTTGAAGAACTGGCTGTCGGCGAAGACGGCTTGATTGTGATTGGCGGCGGTCAGGTAATGAAAGGCTATCTCAACGAGCCGGAAAAAACGGCGGAAGTGATTGCCGAAATTGACGGTATTCGCTATTACAAAACCGGCGATAAAGGACATATTGATGAGCAAGGATTTGTGACGATTGTCGATCGTTACTCACGCTTTGCGAAAATCGGTGGCGAAATGATTAGCCTTGGCAGTGTGGAGGCCTTACTCGCTCCGGTATTGAGCGACGATGCTGCCTTTGTCGCCACTAACGTGCCGGATGATAAAAAAGGCGAAGCCGTGGTGTTATTGGTGAAAAGCGAGCTGTCGTTAGATGAAATCAATGACAAAATTAAAAATGCCGATATCGCCCCGCTTATGTTGCCGTCTGCGGTATTCTTGGTTGATGAAATTCCAACCCTTGCCAGCGGAAAAGTGGATTTCAAAGGTTCGAAATCGAAAGCAGCGGAGTTGGTGAATTTACACTGATTTTGCAAAAAAACGGATGAAAACAACCGCTTGTAGCCCGATTTTATGGCTTAGTTTGTTTTGTTAGTAGGCGGGCAGCGGTTCGAGAGACTTTATATTAGTAAAAGGAAACAGCTATGTACAATATCACTGAACTAAATCAAGAAACGAGCGAGATTATCGATTCTCTGCTACGAGACGGGAGTGACCCGGACGCGCTTTATATTATCGAGCACCACATCGCTCACCACGATTTCGACAAGCTTGAAAAATTAGTGGTTGACGCTTACAAACTCGGCTATGAAATTTCGGAAGCCGAAGAGATTGAAGAAGAGGACGGTAAAATCATGTTTGTATGCGATATCGTGAGTGAAATTAAATTGGATGCCGCGTTGATCGCCGCACAGCAAAAAGAGTTACTGCCGCTGATTGAAAAAGCGGGAGCCATATATGAAGGTTGGGGAACATACTTTGAAGATCCGAACGCCGACGATGACGAATACGGCGACGACGGTGAATTCTTCGATGATGAAGAGGACGATTACGAGGACGACAGACGTTAAACGCGCTTTACAAGCGGTCAGAATTTGCAAAAAATTTGCAGATTTCGACCGCTTGTCATGACAACCCTTTTTTCACCCAATATTGATACGGCTTGGTTTCTGTTTGGCTTTTAAGCAGTTGATGATCCATAAATTGACAAAAACTCGGAATATCGCGAGTGGTTGCCGGGTCATCGGCAATAATCAGCAAGACTTCGCCGTCTGCCATATTGCGAATGGTTTTGCGGGTCAGCATCACAGGTTCGGGACAACGTAGCCCGAGGGTATCTAAAGTTTGGTTAATGGTTAGTTCGGTCATAGTCATTTTGTATAGGTTAATTTATCCATCGCTCCAATTCCCCTCTTTGCCAAAGAGGGAGTTTGTTCAGTAAGCTGCTTACATTCAATAAAAATTTGGGAATCTCTATGCAACACCTTTTCGTTCAGCATATCGCACGTATTCAGCAAATCGTACAACACGCCTTAGCGCTTGCCCGCCTTGACGGGCTATGGATTTATGCCGGGCAGGCGAATTACCGTTTTTTAGACGACCAAACATCGCCCTTTAAAATCAATCCGCATTTTAACTATGTTTTTCCTGATCCCACGGCGGAGCAGAGCTGGCTGTTTTTAGACGGCAAAAACAAGCCGAAACTCTATTTTTATGCACCGCAAGATTACTGGCATTGTGCGCCGAATCCGCCGACGGACGCTTTTTTTGCTGATCAATTCGATTGGCAGATATTGAACGACAGTCATCAAATCAAACAGTATCTCGGCAATCCGCAATATTGCGCTTTTATCGGTGAACAACACGAATTGGCGAAGTCTTTGGGATTTGAGCAGATTAATCCGCAAAAGGTGCTAAATGTACTGCATTTTGAGCGTTCGATCAAAACAGAATTTGAAATTGAATGCATCTATCGTGCGCAATTCAGTGCATTAATCGGGCATTATGCCGCAAAAGACGCATTCTTTGCTGGCAAAAGTGAGTTTGAGATTAATCTTGCTTATTTGCAGGCAACTCAGCAGTCAGACAATAATGTGCCTTACGGTAATATTGTTGCGGTTAATCAAAACAGCGCGGTGTTGCATTACACCAAGTTAGCCACGGAAGTGCCGCCGTTTCGTTACAGTTTTTTATTGGATGCCGGCAGCACTTATTTGGGCTATGCTTCCGATTTAACCCGTTCTTATGCGGTTGAGCCGCACAGTGAATTTGCCCGACTTGTCGCGCAAATGGAAAAATTCAAATTGGATATCATTGATGAAATGCAGGTCGGTTTTAATTACCTGTACTATCATACTAAAATGCACCAATGGATTTCTCAGATGCTCAATGTTTTTGATTTTGTAAAATTACCGGAGGCGCAGATTTTTGAAGAAGGCATTAGCCGTGCTTTTTTTCCGCACGGTTTAGGGCATTTGCTCGGTTTACAGGTTCATGATGTCGCAGGTTTTCAACAAAATACTCGAGGCACGCGTAAAGCACCGCCGGAAGTTTATCCGAGTCTGCGTTGTACCCGTGATTTAAGCGAAGGTATGCTTCTGACCATTGAACCGGGCTTTTATTTTATCGAAATGTTGTTGAAACCTTGGCGTTCACATCCGCTAAGCCGTTTCTTTAACTGGCAGAAAATCGATGAATTTAAACGTTACGGTGGTATTCGAACGGAAGATAATGTGGTGATTCGAGCCAATCGGGCGGATAATCTCACCGTAAGGGCGGAGAAGGCAATTTCTCTCGGGGAAACCGGTTTCATGATAAGTATTAAATAAATATTGAGAAAAATTGCATAATTATGCAATAATGAGGCTGATTACAAGCGGTCAGATTCCGCTTTTTATTTGCAAAAAACAAAGGATAAATTATGGCACTTTGGGGCGGTCGCTTCTCACAAGCGGCGGATCAACAGTTTAAATATTTTAATGACTCACTACGCTTTGACTACCGTTTGGCATTGCAGGATATTGACGGTTCAATCGGCTGGGCAAAAGCGATTCATTCGGTCGGTATTATCAGCACAACAGAACTGGAACAGCTGATTAATGCATTAAAAACCTTGCGTGCGGAAGTGGCGCCAAACTTAGCGATTGTATTGCAAGAAGATGCGGAAGATATTCACAGCTGGGTTGAGTTGCAGCTGATTAAAAAAGTCGGCGATCTCGGTAAAAAACTGCACACTGGGCGTAGTCGTAATGACCAAGTCGCGGTGGATATGAAATTGTGGTGTAAAGCACAAGTACTTTCATTGCAAGAATCTATTCGTGCCTTACAAGAAAAATTAGTTGAAACCGCAGAAGCCAATCAGCTTTCAGTGATGCCGGGTTATACCCATTTACAACGGGCGCAACCGATTACCTTTGCCCACTGGTGTATGGCGTATTATGAGATGTTGGAACGTGATTATTCACGTTTAACCGATGCGTATAAACGGATGAACACTTGTCCGTTGGGTTCGGGAGCATTAGCGGGAACCGCTTATGGTATTGATCGTGATTTATTGGCACAAAATCTAGGGTTTGAAAGTGCAACCCGCAACAGCTTAGACAGTGTGTCGGATCGAGATCATGTTTTAGAGCTCCTCGCAGCAGCGTCAATCAGTATGATGCACCTTTCTCGCTTTGCGGAAGATTTGATTATTTTTAACAGTGGTGAATCGCACTTTGTGGAACTCTCTGACCGCGTAACGTCAGGTTCATCACTAATGCCGCAAAAGAAAAACCCTGATGCGTGTGAACTGGTACGTGGTAAAACAGGGCGTGTATTCGGTGCATTAAGCGGTTTATTGGCGACCTTAAAAGGCTTACCGCTAGCTTATAATAAGGATATGCAAGAAGACAAAGAAGGGATTTTTGATGCGATTGAAACCTGGCAGGCGTGCGTAAATATTTCGGCGTTAGTGCTTGAAGACATCAAAGTCGATACTGAACGTACCAAAGAAGCGGCACAACAAGGCTATGCCAATGCGACCGAACTTGCCGACTATTTAGTGGCAAAAGGCATTCCGTTCCGTGAAGCTCACCATATTGTCGGCGAAGCGGTGGTTTATGCGATTAGCCAAGGTAAAGCGTTAGAAGAATTAAATTTAGCGCAATTTAAACAGTTTCATAGCTCAATCGCTGATGATGTTTATCCGATTCTCTCTCTTGAGTCGTGTCTTGCAAAACGTTGTGCCAAGGGTGGGGTAAACTTAGAGCGCGTTGCAGAAGCGATTGCAGAGGCAAAGGCGAATTTGTTAGTCGTATAATTGCGATTTGTCGTAGCTGGTATGCAGTCAATTATCCCCGCTGATGTGGGGATAATTATTTCGTATAATAATTAATCATAACGCGGATGTAATCTAAACATTTAACCCTAAGGAAGCAAAATGAAAAGAAATTTGGTTACTACACTTGTCCTCACATTACCGTCCTTCGCGATAGCTCAAACTGAGCAAGCAACGGAGTTACCACCTCTCAATGTCTATTCCGCTTATGCCGCTCCCGTTAACCAAGACAAAACCGCCTCTTCCGTCACCGTTTTGACAGAGAAAGATTTTACAGAGCGTAATGCGACTTATGTCAGTGATGTGTTGAAAACCGTGCCGAGTGTGGCGATTGGTTCAAATGGCGGACGTGGAGCAGTAACAAGTTTATTTTTGCGTGGAGCAAACTCAAACCATACGGCTATTATCATTGATGGCGTTAAGGTAAACCCAATTGATACTAACTTTAGTTTTGGTGGATTAAGCTTAAGCAACATTGAACGAATCGAAGTATTAAGGGGGGAGCAATCTGCACTTTGGGGAAGTGAAGCGGTAGGTGGTGTGGTTTACATTACAACCAAGAGTGGGCTTTACAAAGACAAACCATTTAATGTCGATTTCGATTTTGGCTTAGGTTCTCATAATACTCGTGATGCTTCTGCTACTGTTTCAGGCTATGACAACGGCTTCTACTATGCTTTACACGGTGACAGCCATCGTACCCGTGGTATTTCTGTGGCAAGTAAAGATACTTTCCGTTATACCGCAAATGATGGTAGCCGTATTGTTACAGGTGGCGCAACAGAAAAAGATGGTTTTCACCGCGATAATGCTTCATTACGTTTAGGCTATGATGATAGCAAAAAAGGTGTGGAATTATTGGCATCACATTATTCTCAATCTTTTCAAAACGATGACTTAAAGAGTGGGAATGTTGGGCAAGTTTATACTTCCTATGAGAATTTAGCGTACTATGCAATGCGTGATCGTGAAACAGTATTCAAATTAGGCGGATATTGGGGCAGTGATCAAGATTTATTCAAACATAAAGCGAGCGTTAGCCATTTAAAACACGATACAGATGTATTTGGCTTATATGCCGGTACAAAAGATTGGAAAAAACTTAATGCGAACTATCAGCTAGATATTAATTTTGACCGTGAAGGAAGTTTAACCCAAGCACTCAGTCTTCTTGCTGATTATCAAAGAACATCTTTTATCTCAAATAATTTTGAAAATGGAGAAAAAAGATTATCTGAAAAAAGCCTTGCAACAGAATATCGCTTATTTACGGAAGACGATCATAGCCTATCTTTAAGTGGACGTTTTACGGATAATAAACTTTATCCAAATGTGTGGACGGGACGTATTTCAGGGGCTTACCGTTTATCACCTAATTTCAAAACTCACGCAAGTTTTGGTTCAGCAATTAAGAATCCGACTGTTACGGATTATTTTGGTTGGAATCCAAGTTATTATGTTGGCAATCCAAATTTAAAACCAGAAAAAAGCTTAGGTGGAGATCTTGGTGTATTAATTGAAACAGCTGACAAAGCACATAGTTTAGATGTCACTTATTTTGCTCGTAATGTGAATAACTTTATTGCAATGGATGAAAAGTGCTATTGTCAATCAATTAACTTAGATGGCACAACTAAAGTGAAAGGTGTAGAGTTAGCCTATACGGGAAAATTTACTGATAATTTAACTGGTTATGCAAATTATACCTACACCAATACGAGAGATAGCAAAGGTAAAGAGTTAGTACGTCGCCCTAAACATAGTGCAAATGCCAGTCTCGCTTATCAGATCACTGATAAATTGGGATCAAGTGTAAGTGTTTCTTATGTAGGAAAACGCACAGATAATTATTGGGATGCAAATTATGTATCACATACTGTAAAAATGTCATCTTATACGTTAGTGAATTTAGGGACAAACTATCAAATCACAAAAAATGTGAATATTTATGCTAACTTAAATAACTTATTTGATAAGAAATATGAAAATATTATCGGCTACGGACAAGACGGTCGTAACGTTTATGTTGGCTTAAAAGGTAGCTTCTAATAACCGTAGAGGCAAATTATATTTGCCCCAAAACGGTTTAGGGAAATGGGGCTAATATGATTAGCCCCTACATTTTATGAAAAAAACGCTTACATTTTTAACCGCACTTTTCTTGCCGTTTACAACGGCTCTTGCACAAGAGCAGTTTGTTTCGCTCACCCTTTGTAGCGACCGCCTGCTGGCCGAAATCGCTCGCCCTGAACAAATTGCGGCGATGTCGCCTTATTCTCAAAATCCGTTGATGATGTTGGATAAACTCAATCACGACAAACCGACACTTGAACCGCAATTAGACCGACTGTTGCCGTATCTGGATAAAACCATGCTGATTAACGAGCGGTTTTATCCGCAATTGGTCGCAGAGCTAAAACAGCTCGACGTGAAAATTCTGCCGATAAATGACAGTCCGCAAACCCCCGAACAGCTTTTTGAATTGATTTTGCAGCTGGGGAAATTAACCGATAATCAAGCTAAAGCAGAACAACTTATCGCTAAATTAAAATCGCAAAATGTTATGCTAAACCGACCGCTTGCAGCGACCTTGATTGTATCGGATACCGGTGTGGTCGATACACGGCAAGCTAATTATCAAACCTTATTGCAGTTATTAGCTTTAACGCCGTTAAAAAACGCCTTAACGCCACAAAATTTCTCGCTCGAAAAAGTGTTGCTCAGCCAACCGAATATCTTGATTACCTTAACCGATAAACAAGGCTATAACGAACAATCAGAACTACTTTCGCATCCACTTTTGCAAAATTATTTCCAAAACCGACCGCTTGCAACCATCCCGTTGAAATATACTTATTGTTTTGATCACGGTATTTGGCTGGGAGCAGAAAGGATTTATCAACAGTTAAAATAGTTTGTGAAGCTTGTCGAAAAACGGGAATTTTCTATTTATACAGTATTGCACTGTATATAAATTTGTGTATGATTTCTGTGTTTTTATACAGTTGTGTGGGAAATCCGTGATGAGCAATGCAATTAAATTATTTGAAGGAAATCAAATTCGTTCCATATGGGATAGCGAGCAAGAAGAGTGGTATTTTAGTGTTGTTGATGTGGTTGCGGTATTAACCGAAAGTGCCAATCCAAGACGTTATTGGAGCGATCTAAAACGTAAATTACAAGTAGAAGAAGGTGCAAATGAGTTGTACGAAAAAATCGTACAACTGAAATTTAAGTCTTCCGATGGGAAAATGTATAAGACCGATGCGACTGATATACAAGGCATTTTCCGTATTATTCAGTCTATCCCAAGCCCAAAAGCCGAGCCATTTAAATTATGGTTGGCACAGGTTGGCAAAGAACGAATTGATGAAATTATCGACCCTGAATTAACGATTGATCGTGCCTTAGAAACCTATTTGAAAAAAGGTTATTCAAGAGAATGGATCAACCAGCGATTACAAGCTATTCAAGTGAGAAAAGAGCTAACGGATACTTGGCTGGATCACGGCGTGAAAGAAGGGCGAGAATTTGCGATTTTGACCAATGAAATCTCGAAAGCGTGGAGCGGAATGACAACCAGAGAATATAAGGATTTCAAAGGATTGAAGAAAGAAAATTTACGCGACAATATGTCCACCCTTGAATTAGTGCTAAATATGTTGGCGGAAGCCACCACAACCGAGCTGACACAGATTGCCAACCCACAAGGATTAGAAGAAAATAAAAAGATTGCTCAAGAAGGCGGAAGTATTGCCGGCGATACGCGAAAAGCGATTGAAAGCAAAACGGGTCAGCCCGTAATTACCCCGAAAAATGCGATCTCTTTTTCTCAGCTTATTGAAGAAGTGGCTAAAGAACGATTAAAATAATTAAACGAAACAATGAACAAAACAACCCGACTTAACACCGCACTTTTGCTCTTGCTTCTAGCTATTATCAGCCTAGCAAGTTGGTACGACCTTAACGATTTTTCAGCGTTGAAAAATGCCGAAGGAATTGTGACGGATATGCGCCCGCTGGTGTTGTGGGATATTCGTCTGCCACGGATTTTACTTGCCGTGCTAACAGGAGCAAGTTTGGCAGTGGCAGGCAATGCCATGCAGGGCATTTTCCAAAATCCGCTGGCAAGTCCGGGTTTGTTAGGGAGTGCAAATGGGGCAACGACCGCCAGTGTTTTTATTCTGTACTATTTTTCTGTGCCGTTTACCCTATTGCTGATTGGCGGTGTGCTGGGGGCGTTGTTGAGCTTTTTATTGGTCTATTTGATTGCCAAAAATCACGGTACAACAATGATGATTTTAAGCGGTTTGGCGGTCAATATGCTACTGGGTTCAGCGATTGCGTTATTGCTGTCGAATGCCGAAAGCCCTTGGGCGTTGGCGGAACTTTACCGCTGGCTACAAGGTTCGTTGGTGTGGGCGAAATTAGATACCTTATTGATTTCATTACCGATTATCCTGTTGGGATTGCTCTGTCTTTATCAACAACGCCGTTACCTAGATTTGCTCACCTTTGGTGAAGAAACCGCAAGCACAATGGGCATTGACCCCAAACGTAGCTTTTTCATTACCACTTTGGGTGTTGCCTTATTAGTAGGGGCAACCATTCCCCAAACAGGAACCATCGGTTTTATCGGCTTAATCGCACCGCATTTGGCTCGCATTATCCTGAAAAAACGCCCATCACAGCTTTATCTTACAAGCGGTTTAATTGGGGCATTAATTTTACTGATTGCCGATCTCTGTATTTTATATTTGCCGTTCTTTTCCCATATTTATGTGGGAACGCTTACCGCAATTATCGGCGCGCCGTTTTTGATTTGGATTTTATTAACACAGCAACGGAGAATGGCAAATGATTAAACTGGAAAATGTCAGCCTTGCATTTGGTTTATCTAACATCAGTTGCCATATCCCACAAGGCAAACTTATCGGCATTATGGGGGCAAACGGTGCAGG
>NZ_JBGXYA010000068.1:0-4458 GCF_041814905.1 Glaesserella sp.
CACAGGGCTTCCCACTCTGCTTCATTCATTTCAAGCAGTGTTTTGGTTTGCCAAAAAAGCGGGGTGATTTGAAGATTTTTTTGCAACATTAGCGAATCACAACCGCTGTGCCGGTCGCAACGACAATAAACATCCCTTTGTCACCGCCCATAGATTGATATTCCATAGACACACCGACAACGGCATTTGCGCCGACTTTTTTCGCTTCTTTTTCCAATTCTTCCAAAGCTTCTTTTCTCGCACTATTTAATTTGCTTTCATAAGCGCCTGAACGTCCGCCAATCACATCGGTAATACTCGCTAAAAAATCACGGATAAAGTTTGCACCTGACACGACTTCACCAAAGACTAAGCCTTTGTACTCAACGATTTGGTGATTTTCAATATTTGGGGTTGTGGTAATAATCATAATTTTCCTATTTTAGTTGTTGTTTAAGAGATTGTAGCGCAATCGCTCTATGGGAGATTTTTTTCTTCTCGACAGTTTCAAGTTCTGCAAAGGTGCAGTTTTTAGGCGGATAGAAAAATAGTGGATCGTAGCCAAAACCGTTTGAACCACGCTCTTCTCGTAAAATTTGTCCGTAGCATTCGCCTATGGCAATTTTCGGAGTAGGATCGGTCGGGTGCTGTAACATCACAATACAACTAACAAATTTTGCCGTGCGATCTTCATTGGCAACATTTGCCATTTCAGCCAATAATTTTTGGCGATTGGCTTGATCGTTCCCTTCTTCACCTGCATAACGAGCAGAATAAAGCCCCGGTTCACCGCCCAATGCTTCTACCGCTAAACCTGAGTCATCGGCGATTGCGGGTAAACCTGTCATTTGTGAGGCATGACGGGCTTTAATCAATGCATTTTCCACAAAGGTTAAGCCGGTTTCTTCCGGGCTCTGAATGCCAAATTCACTTTGGGCAATCACTTCAAAGCCAAATTCGGCTAACACATCTGCCATTTCTTTCACTTTGCCTTGGTTTCCTGTCGCAAGGACAATTTTGGTTTTGTTCATTCTATTTTCCTGTTTTTGCAAAATTTTTATCAAATCAGACCGCTTGTCTTAATACAAACTCGGATCACTTTCATTCGGTCGGGTTTTAAAACGACGATGTAGCCACATATATTGGCTCTGAGCTTGCATAATCTCGCTTTCTACCACCTTATTCATCAACGTTGCGGTATCAACGTCATTTTCACACTGACTAAAATCTACCGCAGGGCTGATTTTGACGGTATAACCTGAAAAATCTTCATTTCGCATTGGGGTGAACGGCACAACGAGACTATTTGGGGCGGAACGTAATAACATTCTTGTTCCAGCTGTTGTACACGCCTCTTTCACCGCAAAAAACGGCACAAAGACGCTGTTTTTGCGTCCATAATCGTGATCGGGAGCATACCAAATAGTTTCTCCTGCCCGAAGCACTTTAATCATACCGCGTAAATCTTTGCGATCTAGCATGGCTTTGTTAGAACGTACCCGTCCACGAAATTGAATCCAATCTAACAGCAGATTATCATTCGGGCGATAAACGCCGATCCCTTGATGATGAAGCCCCACAATTCTTGCCCCCAGTTCAAGGGTTAAAAAATGCACACCGACAAAAATAATCCCCGTGCCTTCAGGCTGATTTTTCAGATGTTCCAACCCTTCTATTTTCGACCATTTAAGAATACGTTCATCCGACCAAAACCACGCCATCCCTGTTTCAATAATTGCCATGCCGACTGATTCGGCATTTTTAGCTAAAATCTCATCAATTTGACCAGCGGTATAATCCGGGAAGCAAAGTTCCAAATTCCGTTTGGCAATACGCATACGACGTTTACCAAAACCTAATCGAAGAAACAGTTTGCCTAAGCCTTTACCTATTTTCACTAAAATCGGATAAGGCAGTGCCAAGATCAGTTTAAAAATCCCCAATCCGAGCCATAATCCCCAATATTTCGGGTGCAAAAATGCGCGTTGGAAAGGGGGGAGTTGCTTAATTTCTGTCATCGTCTTTTCGCCTGTTACAAGAGAAGGTGAGATTATAATCAATAACACAATAAAAGTGTTAAGTAGATCAAATTTTTGAGTTTTACTTCATTTTAGGGGTTGATATTTTGGAGTGAAAAGCATAATTTGAAGTCAAGATTAATTCGACCGGAATTGGTCCATAACAAAAAGAGGAAAATGCTATGACAATCAATATTTCAAGCAAACAAATGGAAGTTACACCTGCAATTCGTACTCACATTGAAGAACGCTTGGCAAAACTAAATAAATGGCAAACCCAATTAATTAACCCGCATTTTATGATCCATAAACAACCGAATACTTATCAAGTGGAGGCATCTATCGGTACCCCTGTAGGAGATTTATTTGCGAAAGCGGAGGACGCGGATCTTTACAAGGCAATTAACGAAGTCGAAACAAAATTGGAAACGCAGTTAAATAAACAAAAACATAAAGGAGAAGCCCGCAGAGCGGATGAAAGTATCAAAAAGCTCAATGAAAATAACTAATTCAGTCTATTGATACACAAGCCAAGCAACATGCTTGGCTTTTTTGTTATTCGTCACGTAAAAATAACGGTCCCAATCTTCCCTTTGGAATACCGAAATGTTCGGGATAACCGACGTCAACCAAATACAGCCCTTCAGCTTTGGCGGTGGCCGCCGCAACGGTTCTGTCTTTTTGTTCCAACAACCATTTCATCCATTCCGGCGGTTGTCTACCCTGCCCGATGTCAATCAAACTACCGACAATATTGCGCACCATATGATGAACAAAAGCATTTGCCTGAATATCAACGACAACATAATCCTGATAACGCGTTACCGTCAAATGATGCACATTGCGCCACGGTGTATGGGATTGGCATTGTGCGGCGCGAAAACTGCTGAAATCGTTTTCACCCAACAAGTATTGCCCTGCAAGATGCATTTTTTCATGGTTCAATTCATGATAATAATGCGATACACCGTGAGGCAAAATGGCGGGACGCAATTTATGGTTATAAATGATATAACGATAACGACGCGCCGTTGCACTGAAACGGGCATGGAAATCGTCACTGACATTCACCGCCCACTTGACCGCAATATCCGCCGGCAAATGGGTATTTGTCCCGAAACACCAACTTTGTAGCGGGCGGTTCGTCTCCGTTTCAAAATGCACAACCTGCCCGGTCGCGTGTACGCCTGCATCGGTTCTACCGGCGCACAGCACCTCAACGGGTGTATTGGCGATAACGGAAAGCGCCTCTTCCAACTTTTGTTGAACGGAATCGACGTTCTGTTGACGTTGCCAACCGAAATAACGGCTTCCGTCATATTCAATGCCCAGTGCGATTTTCATTATTTTTGAATGAGAGATAAAAATTCTTTACGCGTATCACGATCTTGTAAAAACACACCACCAAATGCCGAGGTAATGGTTTTACTGTTTGTGTCTTTCACACCGCGGCATTTAACGCAGAAATGGGTTGCTTTGACATACACCGCGACATCATCCGTTTCCAAAATGGTTTGAAACGCCGTCAGAATTTGTTCCGTAAACCGTTCTTGAACCTGAGGACGTTGAGCAAAGAACTGCACGACGCGATTAATTTTAGACAAGCCGATAACCCAATCTTTCGGATAGTAAGCCACGGCAACCGTGCCGTCAATTGTCACAAAATGATGTTCACACGTGCTGGTTAACGTGATCTCGTCTACCAACACCATTTCGCTGACTTTCATCCGATTCTTAATTTTAGTGATTTTTGGAAACGTCTCATAATCCAAACCGCTGAAAATTTCATCCACATACATTTTTGCCAGACGCTGAGGTGTTTCTTCCAAGCTGTCATCACGTAAATCCAACCCTAACAGCTCTAATACCGAACGCATATGCTGTTGGATCTCTGCGCGACGAACGTCTTTATCTTTACGATGTGCCACGGTTGGCGTTTCGATACCCTTTAACAAGAGTGCGTCTCTTACGCTTCGGGCTTCCGGGGAAATATTACTCATGGGGGTTCCTTTAAAATTTTAGGCGAAAGATTCTATCAAATTACCCTAAAAATACAACGAACCAAGCCAAAATCGTGTAAAATCATATGGCTTTCAGCAAAAAAGAAGAATCATATGAATTATTACCACTTTAATCACAAGCTTGTTTCCGACGAACAACAGTCGTTTGTACAACAATTATTGGATTGCAAAACATTCAACGGATCCGACCGCTTGTTGGGCTGCGCAAAAGGCAGAGGAACTACATGGTTTCTCAATACCCAAGCGGAACTCAGCGTAAACAGTGTATTGCGTCATTATTATCGTGGCGGATTGTTCGGAAAATTCGTCAAAGACCGCTATTGGTTTAGCGGTAATGAAAATACCCGTGCAATGAAAGAGTTTGCCTTATTACAACAACTATACCGTTGGAATTTGCCCGTTCCCCGCCCGATTGCAGTGAAAATCACACGGCAATGCTG
>NZ_JBGXYA010000069.1:0-11298 GCF_041814905.1 Glaesserella sp.
AACCGACCACTTGTTATTAACAAAAATGATGAATCAGTTTTTTCAACAAATCGCGGGTCGGCTCAATAAAGTCCGTCGCTAAAAATTCATCCGGCTGATGTGCTTGTTCAATAGAGCCCGGACCGAGTACCAGTGTCGGGCAAAGCTGTTGAATAAAAGGCGCTTCGGTGCAGTAATTAACCGCATCACATTTTTCGCCCAACAGTTTCTCGACAACCTGAACCACTTGAGCGGAATGCTCGCATTCATAGCCCGGGATGCCGTCATGGAGCGCTCGGATCTGAATTCTGTCTCCCCATTGTTCAATCAACGGAGCAAGATGTTGGCGTAAGATATCTTCCAAATCTTGTACCGCCAGATTAGGAAGCGGTCGCATATCCAATTGCAATTCACAACAGGCACAGATACGGTTGATGGCATCGCCGCCGTGAATGTTGCCGAAATTCATGGTCGGGTATGGCACTTGAAACAGCGGATTGTGATATTTCTGTTTAAGTTGATTGCGTAATTGAATTAACTGCCCGGTGACGTCATGCATGATTTCAATGGCATTGATGCCTTTTGACGGATCACTGGAATGCCCGGACTGCCCGATGATACGTACGGCTTGCCCCATATGACCTTTGTGCGCTCGGATCGGTTTGAGTGAAGTCGGTTCGCCGATAATCGCACAATCGGGACGAATATGAGTATGTCGGGCGAAGGTTCTTGCGCCAAGCATTGTGGTTTCTTCATCCGCCGTGGCTAAAATGCGTAACGGTTTGGTCAGTTTGGTGAGCTCGATTTGGCTGACGGCATCAACGACAAAAGCAAAAAAGCCTTTCATATCGGCGGTACCCAAACCATAAAGTTTGCCGTCTTTTTCGGTCAGTTTGAACGGATCTACGCTCCAGCGGTCTTGATCAAACGGGACGGTATCGGTATGTCCCGCCAATAGCAAGCCGCCTTCGCCTTCCCCGTAGGTGGCGAGTAAATTGTATTTTTGCCGACTGCCTTCTACGGCGATGATGTCCGTTTTAAAACCATAGTCGCTCAACCAATCCGCCAACCGTTCAATCAACACTTGATTGGATTGATCGTACTCGGCTTCCAAACTACTGATTGTCGGGATTTCGATGAGCTGTTTGTAACGTTCGATAAAAGTCAATGTTGTCATGCTTTATCTCTTTAAAAATAATATAAAAAAGTATTGTAACCATTATACCGGCTCGATTTTATTGCATTCGGGCGGGATTTCAAATGTATGGTGCGTTTCAGCAAGTGTACGGAGAAAAATATTATTAGTTAAATCCTCTAATGAATATACTATTGCATTTATTTGGATTTTTTTTATACCGATAAGCGTACAGCGTGAAGTAAAATGGGCACCTAATACGGCATTAAGCGGAATATTCTCTAGTTGTTGAATCGGAACGAATTCCACACTGAAATAGGCGGCGAGATGTCGGGGCGCAAATTTCATACCGTGTTGTTCAAGTAAGCTTCGTTTAATGGCAGAAAAATAAAGATCTTCCGCGTGTTGAATATGTTGTTGGGAAAAATCCCATTGTAATGTGAGCGGATGGGATTGAAACGGATTACATGCAGCAACTTCAATAGTAAGTCCCAATTCTCTCGGTGCATTTAACAGTTTACGGCTACGTAAACTAAAGCCACCGTTTTGCCATTCGTAGAAATATTCCGGGGCATTATCTTTATGAGCCAACCAAACATCGGGATTAAAATGACGAATAAATTGGTTGTCTCGAATTTCGGCTAAGTCCGGCAAAGGCGCCCCGATGTAATCATATTCAAAAAATTCATCACGCCAGTTATTACCGTTGATCACCCAACCGTCATGTTGTACGACAAGGCAAAAATCTGTTTCAATCAGTTGCCCTAATCCGTAAATCATAAATAAGTTATATTCAAAATAACTGAACGGTTGGCAGGGAATATGTTGAATGTGATCAGGTAAAACGTCGGGACGTTCAGGGCTAATCAATAAACATTTTATGTGAGGAATCCTTCCTTGTAATTCTTGAAAACTGGTTTCAATAGCATAGACTGAACCTTGAGCATATCCTTGGTGTCCGGTGACGCTAGCAATAGTTAAGGTCGGCGATGACATATCGTCTCCACAATAAATGAAATGAGAGTGTTAATTTATCATAACACCCCGTCGAAATTAAAAATTATTTGTCATCGTTGGGTGAAAAATGTATTATAGACGTCTAGACGGAAATACTTCCAAAAAGAATTCGTGACAAGCGGTCGGAAATTGCAAAATTTTTGCAAAAACAGACCGCTTGTTTATTACAGATAATTAATATAAATCAATAGGATAAAGTTAATGTCAATCAATTTATTTACCTCGGAATCGGTATCCGAAGGGCATCCGGATAAAATCGCAGACCAAATTTCAGATGCAGTATTAGACGAAATTCTCAAACAAGATCCGAAAGCGCGTGTGGCGTGTGAAACCTATGTAAAAACCGGTATGGCACTTGTAGGTGGTGAAATTACGACTTCTGCTTGGGTGGATATTGAAAACTTAACTCGCCAGGTGATTTGCGACATCGGTTATACCCATTCCGATATGGGCTTTGATGCGCACTCGTGTGCGGTATTAAATGCCATCGGTAAACAATCACCGGACATCAATCAAGGCGTGGACCGTGCTAACCCGTTAGAGCAAGGTGCAGGCGACCAAGGGATTATGTTTGGTTATGCAACGAACGAAACCGAAGTGTTAATGCCGGCACCAATCACTTACGCTCATCGTCTAATGGAACAACAAGCCAAAGTGCGTAAATCAGGTAAATTAGATTGGTTACGCCCGGATGCGAAAAGCCAATTAACCTTTATTTACGAAGATAACAAAATTAAAGGTATTGATGCTGTGGTGCTTTCTACTCAACACGCTGAATACGTTGATCAGAAAACCGTGTTTGAAGGTGTGATGGAAGAGATCATCAAGCCGGTATTACCAAGCGAATGGTTAAGCCAAAACACCAAATACTTTATCAACCCGACAGGTCGTTTTGTGATTGGTGGTCCAATGGGCGACTGTGGTTTAACAGGGCGTAAAATCATCGTTGATACCTACGGCGGTGCAGCGCGTCACGGTGGCGGGGCATTCTCCGGTAAAGATCCGTCAAAAGTTGACCGCTCAGCTGCTTACGCTGCACGTTATGTCGCAAAAAACATTGTCGCAGCAGGTTTAGCAGATCGTTGTGAGATTCAACTTTCTTATGCGATCGGTATTGCAGAGCCGACATCAATCATGGTGGAAACCTTTGGTACGGGTAAAGTGAGCAATGAAGTGTTAGTCCGTTTAGTGCGTGAACACTTTGATTTACGCCCATACGGCTTAATCAAAATGCTAGATTTAATCCGTCCGATTTATCGTGAAACTGCCGCTTACGGACACTTTGGTCGAGAGCATTTTCCTTGGGAAAAAACCGATAAAGCGGAAGCATTAAGAGCGGATGCGAAATAGGTCAACATCATCAATGGGCGAACAGTGTTCGCCCTTTTCTTACGAGTATGTTCGACAGTCATATTCATTTGGATCAATATGCGGAATCTCAGATTCGTAACATCATCCAAAACCCAAAACTGGCAGGTGTGCTTGCGGTCGCAACAGATTTTGCCAGTAGCCAACGTTTATTGGCACTTAAACAGCAATTTCCACGTATTTATATCGCAGCAGGTTTTCACCCCGAACAGCCGTTACCTTCACCAACAGAACAAAGGCAATTGTTTGAATGGATTGCAAAAAATCATCAAGAACTGACCGCTTGCGGTGAAGTCGGTTTGCCCTATTATCTAAAACGTGAGCAACCGAATTTGGATTATCAGCCTTATATTGAACTTTTAGAACGATTTATCGTGCTCTGCAAGCGGTACGATTTGCCGATAAATTTGCATATTGTTTATGAGGATACGGAAATTGCCCTTGAGCTGTTAGCAAAATATCAGCTTCAAAAAGCGCATTTTCACTGGTTTAAGGCGAGTGATAAATGGCTGGGTGAGTTATTAAAAACACCTTATTTTATCAGTGTAAATCCCGATATATTAACTAATCCGAAAGTGCAGAGGGTAGTGGAGTGTTTTCCTTTGGATCGAATTATGATCGAAACGGACGGACCTTGGCGGCATGAGGGCTTTGATGTTACGGATATCAGCGGGCAACTTAAGGCGGTGATTCGGAAGATTGCCGAAATCAAAGAGGTGGCTTTAACGGCAGTCTCAGGGCAAATAGAGAGGAATACGGCGTATTTTTATCATACAAGCGGTCTGATTTGCCGATAAATTTGCAAATAAAAAAAGAGAATGGTTGCCCATTCTCTTTTTAATATAGATAAGAATTAAAGTGCTTTTAAGATATCATCCACACGTTCTTTTGCATCACCAAATAACATTTGGGTATTTTCTTTAAAGAACAGCGGGTTTTGAACACCGGCATAACCTACCGCCATTGAGCGTTTGAACACGATGACGTTTTGTGCTTTCCACACTTCTAATACCGGCATACCGGCAATCGGGCTGTTCGGATCATCCATTGCCGCAGGGTTAACGGTATCATTCGCCCCGATAACCAAGACAACATCGGTATCCGGGAAATCTTCGTTAATTTCGTCCATTTCCAACACCACATCGTAAGGAACTTTTGCCTCAGCGAGCAAGACGTTCATGTGGCCCGGTAAACGACCTGCAACAGGGTGGATACCGAAACGGACATTGATGCCTTTTTCACGTAATTTCGCTGTAATTTCAGCAACCGGATATTGTGCTTGTGCTACCGCCATGCCGTATCCCGGTGTGATGATCACGGAACTTGCATTTTTAAGCATTTCAGCCACTTCTTCCGCCGTCGTTTCACGGTGTTCACCGTATTCTTGATCATCGCTGACTTGAACATCGTTACCGAAGCCGCCGGCGATAACGCTGATGAACGAGCGGTTCATGGCTTTACACATGATGTAAGAAAGAATCGCACCGGAAGAACCGACTAATGCACCTGTGACGATTAACAGGTCATTGCTGAGCATGAAACCTGCCGCCGCTGCCGCCCAACCGGAATAAGAGTTCAGCATGGAAACGACCACCGGCATGTCCGCACCGCCGATAGAGGCAACCAAGTGCCAACCGAATGCTAGGGCAATTGCCGTCATGATTAATACCGGGAAGATATTATGCGGATTATTGACGAAAACGACCATAAGTAACGCCGATACAACTAATGCGGCTAAATTCATTTTATGGCGGTGCGGTAATGTTAATGCTTTTGAGCTGATGATGCCGCGAAGCTTACCGAATGCCACCACGGAACCGGTAAAGGTAACCGCACCGATGAAGATACCTAAGAAGACTTCAACGTTGTGGATATTTTGTAATACCGGATCAGTTTCATGCGCCAAGCCGTAGCTGTTAAAGCCGACAAGTACGGCAGCCAAACCGACGAAGCTGTGAAGAATCGCCACCAATTCGGGCATTTCGGTCATTTCGACTTTTAACGCTTGGCGGATACCGATGACCGCACCGATCGCCATGGCAATCAGGATCCAAACGGTACCTTTCGATTCTGGTCCGAAAATCGTGGCGATAAGCGCAATTATCATACCGACAATGCCGTACCAACAACCGGCTTTTGCCGTTTCATGTTTTGACAGTCCCGCAAGACTCATAATGAAGAGGAGGGCTGCAACGATATATGCAGCTTGTACTAAACCTTCAGACATTGCTTTCTCCTTAACCTTTTCTAAACATAGCAAGCATACGTTGGGTTACTTTGAAGCCACCGAAGATATTAATACTTGCAACTAAAATTGCGATAAATGCGAGGATACTGATGAAGAATCCGCCTTGTGAGATTTGCAGTAATGCACCGACAATAATGATACCGGAAATCGCATTTGTTACTGCCATTAACGGTGTGTGTAGAGCATGGCTGACATTCCATACAACATAGTAACCGACAACGCACGAGAGGACGAATACGGTAAAGTGAGAAAGGAACGCTGCCGGAGCAACGGAAGCCAACCATAAGAAGGCAAGACCGGCTAATGCCATTAAACCGTATTTGATACGCGGATCCGCCGGTTTTTCTTCTTTTTTCTCTGCCGGTTTAACGGCTGCTTTTTGTTGTGGTTGAGCAGAAACTTGAATCGGCGGAGCCGGCCAAGTCACCTCACCGTCACGAACAACCGTGACACCGCGTAACACTACATCTTCAAAATTGATGTCGATTTGACCGTCTTTATTTGGTGCAAGCAGTTTGAGTAAGTTGACGAGATTTGTACCGTAAAGTTGTGATGATTGGGTCGGTAAACGGCTAGGAAGATCGGTATAACCAATGATTTTAACTTGGTTGTCGGTGACAACGACTTCACCGGCTTTAGTATATTCGCAGTTACCGCCGGTTGCTGCCGCTAAGTCCACAATCACGCTGCCCGGTTTCATCGAGTCGACCATCTCTTTGGTGATGAGGCGAGGTGCAGGTTTACCCGGGATTAATGCCGTAGTGATGATAATATCGACTTCCTTCGCTTGTTCAGCGTATAGCGCCAATGCACGACGATTGAATTCTTCCGACATCACTTTGGCATAGCCGTCACCGCTGCCGCCTTCTTCTTTGAAATCAATTTCAAGGAAGCTTGCACCCATGGATTCGACTTGCTCTTTTACTTCAGGGCGAGAGTCAAATGCACGAACGATAGCTCCTAAGCTGTTTGCAGCCCCGATGGCAGCTAAACCGGCGACACCGGCACCGATAACCAATACTTTTGCCGGCGGAACTTTACCCGCAGCGGTAATTTGACCGGTGAAGAAGCTGCCGAATTCATGTGCGGCTTCGACGACCGCACGATAACCGGCGATGTTTGCCATAGAACTAAGCGCATCAAGGGACTGTGCACGTGAAATACGCGGTACTGCATCCATGGCAAGCACGTTAATTTTTTTGGCGGACAATTTGGCCATCAGCTCAGGATTTTGAGCCGGCCAAATAAAGCTGACAAGGGTTGCGCCTGATTTCATCAGTGCAATTTCAGCATCGGTCGGCGCATTCACTTTGAAAATGATGTCTGCGTTCCAAACTTCTTTTTGCGTGCCGACTTTCGCACCTGCTTCCACAAATGCGTTGTCTTCGAAACTTGCTTTAAAACCTGCATCGTGTTCAACGAGCACATCAAAGCCTAGTTTGAGAATTTGTTGGACAGTCTTTGGCGTTGCCGCTACACGACTTTCATTGTCCAACAGCTCTCTTGGTACACCAATAAGCATAAAGACTCCTGTATGATTTTTAGTTTAAGAATGAAATTGTTTCGTTAAGATAAAACGGCTGTAAATGTAACATTTATTTTTATCCTTCGCCAAAAAATTTCTAATAAACGGTTGAGATAGATAAAATTTAAGGGGGATCACGTAATTCTTTTAAAAAAATGTATTAAATATTGGAGTTATGGCACTTTTTTGCTATATTTAGCACAATTTTTGCCCCTTGCGGGGCTTTTGTTTTTTGATTCAAACATCATTATCAATAATGGAACACCCTTATGTTTAAAAAATTTCTTGGACTCTTCTCAAACGATCTTTCTATCGATTTAGGTACGGCAAATACACTGATTTATGTTAAAGGACAAGGTATCGTTTTAGATGAACCTTCCGTTGTTGCGGTTCGCCAAGACAGAATCGGTTCGCTAAAAAGTATTGCAGCGGTAGGAACGGATGCCAAATCCATGTTGGGCCGTACTCCAAAAAGCATTTTAGCGATTCGTCCGATGAAAGACGGCGTAATTGCGGATTTCTATGTGACTGAAAAAATGTTACAGCATTTTATTAAACAGGTGCATAGCAATAACTTTATGAAGCCGAGTCCGCGCGTATTAGTGTGTGTACCGGCAGGTGCAACGCAGGTAGAGCGTAAAGCCATTAAAGAATCGGCAATCGGCGCAGGTGCTCGTGAAGTTTATTTAATTGAGGAACCGATGGCGGCGGCGATCGGTGCAGGTTTACCTGTTGCAGAAGCCGCAGGATCGATGGTTATCGATATCGGTGGCGGTACGACAGAAGTCGCCGTGCTATCGTTAAACGGTATCGTACATTCTTCTTCTGTGCGGATCGGAGGGGACAAATTTGATGAAGCGATAGTTGCTTATGTTCGTCGTCATTACGGTTCGGCAATCGGTGAAACGACAGCCGAGCGTATTAAGAAAGAAATTGCAACGGCCTTTATTCAAAATGAAGATGAAATTCGTTCGATTGAAGTACATGGACATAATCTTGCCGAAGGTGCTCCAAGAACGTTTGTATTAACTTCTAAAGAGGTGCTGGAAGCTATTGAACAACCGCTAAACGGAATTGTAGAAGCGGTAAAAGCAGTATTAGAACAATGCCCTCCTGAATTAGCAGCAGATATTTTTGAGCGAGGCATGGTATTAACCGGTGGTGGTGCATTATTACAAAATATTGATGTCCTGCTTGCAAATGCAACGGGTGTACCGGTTATTGTAGCGGAAGACCCGTTAACGTGTGTTGCACGCGGTGGCGGTAAAGCGCTTGAAATGATCGATATGCATGGTGGTGATTTGTTCAGTGATGATAACTAATTTATCCTACTAGAGTAAAGTTGAAAATGGACAATATAAACAAATTGTCCATTTTCCTTTCAATCACAATTATCCTTTCTATCTCCATGTAAATATATGAAACCGATTTTTGCTAAAGCCCCTTCACTTGGTGTCCGACTATTTTTTGCTATAGTTATTTCGGTGAGCCTGATTTTTTTAGACGGACGTAGCAGCATGATGATTCAGATGCGCAATGTCTTGGAAACGGCAGTAAGCGGTTTGTATTATTTTGCAAATGCACCAAGAACGGTATTAGATGGTGTCAGTAATAACTTTATTGATAGCCAAAAATTACAATTGGAAAATAAAGTATTAAAAGAACAAATTCGGGAAAAAAATGCCGATTTGCTATTACTTGACCAACTTAAGGTGGAAAATCAGCGGCTACGTTTATTACTAAGTTCACCGTTACGTCAAGATGAATATAAAAAAGTGGCGGAAGTTTTAACAGCCGAAATGGATGCTTATCGCCAACAGGTTGTGATTAATCAGGGTGGAAACGATGGCGCTTTTGTCGGTCAACCGATTATTGATGAACGAGGCGTAGTAGGGCAGGTAATTTCTGTCGGAGAGAAAAGTAGCCGAGTGTTGCTGATTACCGATGTCACTCATGCGATTCCGGTGCAAATTTTACGTAATGATGTGCGTGCGATTGCCAACGGTACGGGACATAATGATGAATTGATTTTAGATAATCTACCGCGCACTGTTGATATTGCTAAAGGCGATGTGTTAGTAACCTCCGGTTTGGGCGGGCGCTTCCCTGAGGGTTATCCAGTAGCCGTAATTGAAAATATTGTGAATGACGGCTCCAGTCATTTTGCCCGAGCCACAGCACGTCCGTTAGCCTCTTTAGACCGTTTACGCTATTTATTACTATTGTGGCCAACCAGTGAGGAAATCCGCAAGGCACAAAGTATTTCTCCACAAGATGTACGTGATGCCGTTGAAGAACGACGCCAAAATCAAAATCCGCTGAGCCACCTAAAAAGTAGTAATAAAAAAGAACAAGTGAATAATGACGAAGTAAAAAAAGACGATTCTTCAGAATCGGAGGATCTATCAGAAAATCCGGCATCACAATCTGAAGTTGAAAGCGTCATCGACAATCATGCCGGACAAGGAAGCGAATAATGAGAGAAAACGCACTTTTTCAGCTACTGGTACTGATCTTCATTTTTATGGTAGCGTTTGTATTGGAAATTATGCCGTGGCCGGCAGGTTTCCAAGGGTTACGTCCAAGTTGGGTTATTTTAGTTTTGATCTATTGGGCGTTGGCTTTACCGGATAAAGTCAGTGTCGGAACTGCCTTTCTTGCAGGTATTGTTTGGGATTTAATATTGGGCTCAATTTTAGGTATCCATGCTTTAGTTTTATCTGTCGCGATTTATGTCGTTGCGAAATATCACTTAATTCTACGCAACCTTTCGTTATGGTTACAAAGTTTATTAGTCATGGCATATATTGCACTTATCCGATTTTGTATCTTCTTTATTGAGCTCGTGTTGCATAGTGCCGAATTCAATACTCAAGAATTACTCGGTGCGGTACTAAGCGGTATTTTATGGCCTTGGATTTTCTTACTGATGCGGCATATTCGTCGAGGACTACATTTACGTTAATGAACAGTTTATCCTTTGATTTTGCCGAAGATTTCCGTCCGCTTTCTGCCCGTATGCGCCCGCGTACCTTGGCGGAATATGCAGGACAAAGTCACTTGATTGGTGAAGGAAAGCCTCTACGCCGTGCGATTGAAGCAGGTCATAGCCATTCAATGATTTTTTGGGGGCCGCCCGGTACCGGTAAAACGACATTGGCGGAAATTATCGCCAGTGAATTGGATGCTGAAGTCGAACGCTTGTCAGCCGTCACCAGCGGTGTAAAAGAGATTCGCGAAGCTATTGAAAAAGCCAGATTAAATCGTCAAACCGGTAGACGTACCTTATTATTCGTGGATGAAGTCCACCGCTTCAACAAAAGCCAGCAAGATGCTTTTTTGCCACATATTGAAGACGGCACCATTATTTTTATCGGTGCCACCACTGAAAATCCTTCTTTTGAACTTAACAGCGCATTACTTTCCCGCGCGCGGGTTTATATTCTCAAGCCATTACAAGCGGTCGATATTTTGAAAATTTTGCAAAATGCGATCACAGATAAAGCGCGCGGTTTGGGGAATGAAAAACTGATCTTAAAAGATGAGGTGCTGAATTTACTTGCTGATTATGTAAACGGTGACGGACGTTTTGCATTGAACTGCCTAGAACTGATGTGTGATATGGCAGAACAAACCGAGCAAGGTAAAGTATTGGATAAAGGACTATTAATCGAAGTATTGGGTGAACGCCAAGCCCGTTTTGACAAAGGTGGCGACCGTTATTACGACCTGATTTCCGCCTTACATAAATCCATTCGAGGCTCTTCCCCTGACGGTGCATTATACTGGTATGCTCGTATTTTAACCGCTGGTGGTGATCCACTGTATGTCGCTCGCCGACTACTTGCGATAGCATCAGAAGATGTGGGCAATGCTGACCCAAGAGCAATGCAAGTCGCCCTTACTGCGTGGGATTGTTATACTAGAGTGGGAGCTTACGAAGGCGAACGGGCCATTGCCCAAGCGGTGATTTATCTTGCAGTTGCTCCGAAAAGTAATGCAGTTTATATGGCATTTAATGAAGCC
>NZ_JBGXYA010000070.1:0-18297 GCF_041814905.1 Glaesserella sp.
ACTGCGAGCAAATAATCAATGTTTTTAATTCGACTTTCATTAATATCCCAATAACCAGAACCGCCTTCTGTTTCCAGCATATCTAGATTTATTCCCGTATATAACACTATTGTTTCATTTTGCAAATTTTTCATCAAATCTCACCGCTTGTACGATTATTCAGATTTTATATTTTCTTTTTTATAGGCGTATTTTATCGGATTGCTCGCTCCGCGTTTACGATACTTATCTGGTAAACGTTTACGTAAATACTTTTTAATAATATTTTGATAGAGTTGGTTATCTTCTGCTATTAATTCGCCAGTGAATCCATAGCGTTCAGCTCGATCATGAGGTAATTCTGGAAAGTTTTCTTTTGTGGCAGCGCGCCATTCTTTGGGAATGAGTACACCAACAATAAGCCCTTTTTCTACAGCAAGTACATATTTAGCCTGCTTTGCTCTTTCTACATCCAGTCTCCACGCTAGCCGTACCGCATCATAGATAGAGCCTTGTGAAATCGAACGATTAATACTAATAATGAGGCATCTATCATTTTCATCAATTTCAGCAAAAGGAGCGTTATATTTTTCTTCAATTTGAAATGCGTTCATTGCACCACATTCATTATTACCATGCCCCCCCTGAATATTTGATAATCCTGGATAAGCATCAATGAGAGCACCTTCGACTTCATGAGCAACTGCATGTGTCATGTTATGGCGATGGATTATATGAATAACACGCAACCCTGCACAGCGAATTTCTCTGATTCGAGAATACTTTAAAGAAATATCATCCTGTTCTTCATCGCCATCAAGCTCTTGATCGTATCTGACCTCTGTTTTTACATGTTGGAAGACTCGATTGTTTTTACCTTTTCCTACGTAAAAGGTTTCCCCGTTTCTTGGATCAACTAAGCGATAAACATAAAATTTCAGCTCTCGACAAACCTCAGGAGAAAAATTTTCTATATCTTTATTCATATATTTACCTGCTATTATCTAGTATTTGTTTTTTACAAGCGGTCACTTCTTCGCAAAATTTTGCAAATTTTCCGCAAGATCTCATCGCTTGTTACGGTAATTTAAATACCCCTTCTCCAACCTCAATCACTTGTCCGCCGACATAAATCATTTGTTGTTCATCGAGTTTGAGTGTTAGGCGGTTCGGTCTGCCCATTTGATCGCCCTGATGAACTTGGTGTTCAAGGGGATATTTATTTTGCGAAAGAAAATATGCCCCTAAATTTGCACAGGCAGAACCTGTTCCGCTATCTTCAAACAATGCACCGTTTGCCACATAAAAAAGGCGAGAGAAAATTATCTCGTTTTCTTCACACCAAAGGTAAATCACAGTACTGTTCTGATCTTGCTCACATATGTCGCTAAGTGTAGCAATATCTATCACAATATCATCAAGTGCAGAACGGGAATTCAGTTGCAGTAAGAGCTGTGGCGATCCGCTGTTAAGCCAGTAGGCTGTATCGGCAATCGCTGTTTCACTTAACCCTGTCGCTTTGGCGAGTTGCTGATGTGTGGCTTTGCTTGGCTGTATAGCGTAGCCCTCAATCGCAAGTTCCATCTTTGCATTTTTTCCGAATAATCTGACCGCTTTCGCTTTTGTATTGAGCGTAAATCGTTCAGGCAAACGGCGTTGTTGCTGTAACACATAAGCACAGCCTAGCGTTGGGTGCCCTGCTAACGGTAGTTCGTAAGCAGGTGTGAAAATACGTAAATCCGCTTCTGCCGTTTGTGAGTTAAAGGCAAAGACCGTTTCGCTCAAATTGAACTGTTTGGCGATCTGTTGCATTTCTTCATCGCTCAGCCCATCAGCTTGGGGAAATACGGCTAACGGATTTCCACCAAAGTGTTGTTCGGCAAAGACATTGACGAGTTTGAAAGGGTATGTGCGAAACATTTGTTTACCCTTTCGCTTTTCTCAATTCATTAATAAAGCGGTCAAACAGGTATGCCACATCGTGTGGACCTGGGCTGGCTTCTGGGTGTCCTTGGAACGAGAATGCCGATTGATCGGTGAGTTCAATGCCTTGTACTGTGCCGTCAAAGAGTGAGCGGTGGGTGACACGAACGTTAGCTGGCAAACTGGCTTCATCAACTTCAAAACCGTGGTTTTGACTGGTGATCAGCACGTTTTGTGTGTCTAAATCTTGCACAGGGTGGTTTGCACCGTGGTGTCCGAATGCCATTTTCTTCGTTTTGCCACCTGCGGCTAATCCGAGTAATTGATGTCCTAAGCAGATGCCGAAAATCGGTTTTTTGGTCGCTAATAATTTTTGGATAGCAGTAATCGCATAGGTACAAGGCTCTGGGTCGCCCGGGCCGTTAGACAAGAAAATACCATCTGGATTTAAGGCTAATACCGCTTCTGCGGAAGTTGTTGCAGGCACAACGGTGATACGACAGCCACGTTCCGCAAGCATTCTTAAAATGTTACGTTTTACACCAAAATCGTAAGCGACAACGTGAAATTCAGGGTTGGTTTGTGGCACATAACCTTTGCCAAGTTGCCATTCGCCTTCCGTCCATTGATACAGCTCTTTACAGGTCACTTCTTTGGCTAAATCTTGCCCAGCCATTGAACCGAAACTGTTGGCAAGTTCAAGGGCTTTAGCCACACCATCACCGACATAAATACAGCCTGCTTGTGCGCCTTTATCACGCAAAATACGGGTTAAACGGCGTGTGTCAATGTCGGCGATTGCGACGATTTTATGTTTAACGAGATAATCAGAAAGCGAAGAGTTCGCACGGAAATTGCTATGAATAAGGGGAAGATCACGAATAATTAAACCTGCGGCATACACTTTATCGGCTTCTTCGTCTTCGTTATTTGTGCCGGTATTACCGATGTGCGGATAAGTTAATGTGACAATTTGATTCGTATATGAAGGATCGGTGAGAATTTCTTGGTAGCCCGTCATTGCGGTATTGAATACCACTTCGCCAATGGTATGTCCTTGATAGCCAATAGATTTCCCATGAAAGACAGAACCGTCTGCGAGGACAAGAATTGCAGGTTCAAACATATATTTTTTTACTCCTAATAATGAATCTGTTTGGTGATACTTCATTTTCGCCATAACCTGTTAAGGAGTAGGCGGCTAAGTTTAATAGAGCAAACGATTGCTTTCAAGTTAAACTTAGGAAATACAGCTTAATATTCGGTAAATGTGAAAATTTATGCATTTATTTTGCATTTTTATTCATCTTAAGGCAAGAGCTTTTAAAATTTATTTTTTCATCGGTAACAAGCGGTTAAAATAGGCAAAAATTTTGCAAAAAACAGAGAAGAATATGGAAAATACCTTTGATTTCGGCGATCAATTGATTGCCATTATAAAGCGAGACGTTGCACCGGCGTTGGGTTGTACCGAGCCGATTTCTCTTGCCCTTGCTGCGGCTATTGCGGTATCTCATTTAGAATCTACTCCTTTAAATATTCAAGCGAAAGTTTCCCCGAATTTAATGAAAAACGGTATGGGCGTGACGGTGCCGGGAACGGGGATGGTCGGTTTGCCGATAGCAGCAGCGGTTGGGGCGATTGCCGGTGATGCGTCAGCCGGGTTAGAGGTGTTGAAAAAAATCCGTGCGGAGGATGTTCGACAAGCAAAGATAATGCTGGATAATCATCAAGTGAATGTGGATATTGCAAACGTTGATATTCCTCTCTATTCGGAAGCTTTGGTATTGGGAGAGCGTGGTTGGGTGAGGGTCTGTATTCAAGATTCCCACACTAATGTGGTACTGATTGAAAAAAACGGTGAAATTCTCTTTAAGCAAGAAACGGAAAGTATTGATTTAGCGGATGACTATGCTTTTTTTAACGCGCTTTCAGTACAACAAATTTATCGTTTTGCAACAGAAGCCCCGTTAGCACAATTGGCTTTTATTGCGGAAGCCGCAAAGTTGAACGGAGCATTATCTCAAGAAGGTTTGGAAAACCGTTATGGCTTACATATCGGGCAGACGCTGAAAAAACAGATCGAACAAGGATTACTATCCGATGATTTACTTAGCCGTATTGTGATTGAAACAACTGCCGCTTCCGATGCCAGAATGGGCGGTGCACTACTACCAGCGATGAGTAACTCGGGATCGGGCAATCAAGGTATTACGGCGACCATGCCTTCCGTGGTGGTTGCCCGCTTTGTTCGGGCTACGGATGAACAGTTGATCCGAGCCTTATTTTTATCCCACACGATTGCGATTTATATTCACAGCAAATTGCCGAAACTTTCCGCCCTTTGTGCCGTCACCACGGCGGCAATGGGCAGTGCCGCCGGTATGGCTTATTTGCTTAAAGGGGATTTTAATGCCATCAGTATGGCGATTTGCAGTATGATCGGCGATATCAGCGGTGTGTTGTGCGACGGAGCTTCAAACAGCTGTGCAATGAAAGTGTCCACCGGTGTTTCCGCCGCCTATAAAGCGGTGTTAATGGCATTGGATAACAGCAGAGTCACCGGTAATGAAGGCATTGTGGAACATTGCGTTGACAAATCGATCAATAATTTATGCGCCATTGCGACAAAAAGCATGGTCTACATGGACAGACAAATTATTGAGATTATGAGTGCCAAAGAACAAGACTGTTAAATTATTATAAAAAAAGGAGATTAAATATGGCAACAAACTCTCACGCCCAATTACCCGTTTGGTCGGTCATCTTACCGCTTGCAGCATGGGCAATCTATTTTATTGGGATTAAGGACAATATTTGGCTTCAGCTCGGTGGCGGGGCATTATTAATCGGCAGCGTACTTTCTGCCGTTCATCATGCCGAAGTTGTCGCACACAAAGTCGGTGAACCGTTCGGCACGATCATTTTAGCGTTGGCGATTACAATTATCGAAGTTGCCTTGATCATCTCTTTAATGATTGCCGGTGGCGACAATGCCGCTTATTTGGCAAGAGATACGGTTTTTGCCGCCATTATGTTGATCTTAAACGGTATTTTAGGCGGCTGTTTGTTGATCGGCGGGCTGAAACACCACGTTCAATTTTTCCATAAAAAATCGGTCAGCATTGCGTTAGTGACATTAGTTTCTATCTTAGTTCTCACCATGATCTTACCTAATTTTACCACAAGCTCAGAAGGCGGAACGTATACCGACTCACAATTGATTTTTGTAGCGATAGCCTCTTTGGTCCTTTATTTTTCATTTATTATGATGCAAACCGTTCGCCATCGCGATTATTTTTTAGCCGATGACGATAACCCGAATCATCATGCCGAACCGCCGTCGACCAAAGTTGCCCTGATGAGTTTACTGCTGTTGATCGTATGCTTAGGTATTGTCGTCATGCTCGCTAAAGGGCTCTCACCCGCAATTGAAGGCATGGTTGTCGCCGCCGGTGCGCCGTTAGCGTTAGTCGGGGTGATTATTGCCGCTGTCGTTTTAATGCCGGAAGGTTTGGCTGCATTAACCGCCGCCAGTCGTAATCGTTTACAAACCAGTGTGAATCTTGCATTAGGCTCGGCATTAGCCAGTATTGGTTTAACTATTCCCGCGGTGGTGATTGTCTGTTTGATGTACGATATTAATATGGTATTGGGACTAGACTGGAAATCAATGGTGCTATTAGCCTTATCGGCGTTTGTGGTAATGGTATCGTTAAACCACGGTAAATCTAATATGCTTTATGGCGTAGTATTGTTGGTAAACTTAGCCGCTTATGTTTTTACGGTGATTGTTCCTTAGCTGCAAATGAAAATGGACGCGTAGTGCGTCCATTTTTATTAAGCCTTTTTCAAGAATTCAGACTTCAACATGATTTTGCCACAATCAACATTATGATCGCCTTTTGCTAAGCGAATACCTTTAAATTTTGTGCCTTTTTTTAAAACTTCCGATGAACCTTTCAATTTTAAATCTTTGATTAAAATAACATCGTCACCGTCGCTCAATAAGTTGCCGTTACTGTCTTTAACGATTAACTGATCTTCATCTTGTTCCGATACTTCTTCACCGCTCCATTCGTTACCGCAGTCCGGGCAAACAAATTGAATTGAATCATGGTAAGTATTTTCGCCTTTGCAAGACGGACAAATCGGGAATTGCATAAATATCCTTACATTAATTAAAAAAATCGCATTATATACTAAAATAACCGGCTATTGATGAATTTGCACAAATGCTTATGTAAGGCATAAACACGTTAATTTCCGTGAGTAAATGACCGCTTGTTTGAGAGGGTAAGCAAATTATTTTTAACAAAAAATTAAATCATGAAAAATTTACCGAAAGATCATCATAACCGAATTATTTTGATTAAAAATCAGGATTTTTATCTTTTGATTAAGGGGTATTTAGCATTAAATAATTTATGTGTTTTTGATCTTCTTCCTGCTTTGTTGCTCAAGTATCTTGGAAATGCTAGGATTCCGCCTCTTTTTTACTTATCGGGAAATATTTTTCTATGTCTAGCACAGCACAAAATCTCAGAAATGACCCCAAAAAGGTTGCTATTGCTTCAATGGTCGGAACGGCAATCGAATTTTTTGACTACTATATTTATGCCGCCGCAGCGGTATTAGTGTTCAATACACAATTTTTCAATAGTGATGATCCGGTTTCCAACGAGTTGATGTCCCTTTCAACTCTGGCTTTGGCATTCTTTGCCCGTCCAATCGGTTCGGCATTATTTGGACATTTCGGTGACAAAATCGGACGGAAAAAAACGCTTGTTGCTTCGTTACTATTAATGGGATGTTCAACGGTGATGATCGGTCTATTGCCAACTTACGAAAGCATTGGTATTTGGGCGACGATTTTATTGTGTATCTGCCGTGTCGGTCAGGGGATCGGTCTTGGCGGTGAATGGGGCGGGGCCGCATTGGTTGCAACGGAAAACGCACCGGACGGCAAACGAGGGTGGTATGGTTCATTTCCACAATTAGGTGCACCAATCGGTTTGTTTATGGCAAACAGCTCGTTCTTCCTGGTGAGTTATTATTTCGGCTCGCAAGCTTTAGTCGAATGGGCATGGCGTATTCCGTTTATTTCTTCTATCGTTTTGGTTGCGGTCGGTTTATACGTACGTTTAACCTTGCATGAAAGCCATGTATTTAAAGAGGCGGAAGATCAAGGGAAAACTCAAAAAGCACCGGTGAGTGCGGTATTCCGCCATCATCTGAAACCATTAATTATCGGCACCTTTGTGATGACGGCAACGTATGTATTGTTCTATATAATGACGGCATTTGCGCAAGTTTATTCAAAATCTGCACCGACATTATCACCGGCAGGTCATCCGATGGGATTAGGTATTGAACCGAATACGTTTACCGGCTTCTTGCTATTAAGTGCGATTGTGTTTGCCGTTTTTGTCAGTATTTCAGGCGTTTATGCAGATAAAATCGGTAGACGTAAATGGCTGCTCGGCGTGACTTTTGCCATGGCGATATTCGGTTTGGCGATGCCGTTATTTTTGTCAAACGGGACGCCTGTTACGGTATTCCTCTTCTTGGTGATTGGCATGGTATTAATGGGAATGACTTTCGGACCGATGGCGGCATTATTACCGGAATTATTCCCAACAGAAGTGCGTTATTCGGGGGCATCACTGGCTTATAATTTTGCTTCTATTGTCGGAGCAACCATTGCAGCAACATTTGCAATTAAAATCAATATTTCATACGGTATTTTAGGTGTGGGGATCTATTTGGCAATCAATGCGGTAATTACGATGATCGCTTTATATATATCGAAAGAAACCAAACACTTAGACTTAACTAAAGTGTAATATTGAACAAATAACAAGCGTTCGGTTTACTCATAATTTGCCGACTTGATAGTTCAAGTATTTTTGCAAATTATTTGCCGAAACCGACCGCTTGTAATCCGTTACATTGCCGAAATGTACTTGAGCATCACCCCAGCGGCAATGGCTGAACCGATAACTCCTGCAACATTCGGTCCCATGGCGTGCATTAGCAGGAAGTTTTGTTTATCGGACTCCAAACCTAATTTATTTGAAACCCGCGCAGCCATGGGAACTGCAGATACACCGGCAGAACCAATCAGCGGATTAATTTTGTTTTTACTGAAGCGGTTCATCACTTTTGCCATAATCACACCGCTGGCAGTGCCGATACCGAAAGCAATAACGCCAAGTACCAAAATACCTAAGGTTTGTGGTTGTAGGAATTTATCCGCTATCAGTTTAGAACCGACGGACAGCCCTAGAAAGATCGTCACAATATTAATCAATGCATTTTGCGCCGTATCATTTAAACGTTCCGCCACACCGCTTACCCGTAGCAAATTACCAAAACAGAACATACCGAGTAACGGAGCTGCGTCGGGTAGCAATAAGGCAACGAGTAATAACAAGGTAATCGGAAAGAGAATTTTTTCACGATTACTGACATTACGCATCTGTACCATTTTGATTTTGCGCTCTTCTTCTGTTGTCAGCGCTTTCATAATCGGCGGTTGAATTAACGGCACCAATGCCATATATGAATAGGCGGCAACCGCAATAGCACCTAACAATTCAGGCGCCAATTTACTGGCGAGATAAATTGCGGTCGGACCGTCAGCCCCTCCGATAATCCCAATCGCAGCCGCTTGCGGTAGGGTAAAGTCGATAATGCCTAACCAGTTCAAACCGACAGCACCGATTACCGTAGCGAAAATGCCGAATTGTGCGGCAGCGCCAAGTAATAAAGTGCGTGGATTTGCCAATAGCGGACCAAAATCGGTCATTGCACCGACACCCATAAAAATAATCAGCGGGGCAACGCCATAGTTGATAGCAACTTGATAAAACAAGGCAAGTACACCGGCTGTATAACCAAGGTCGCCTGCGATACTTTCTAACTCGTGTTGAACGGATGGTAAAGCAAGGGCGATTGCTTCTTTGATGGCGGTTGGGTCTACGCTGCTCCCCACTTTAGCTGCAACCACGGCAAGATGTTGCGGTACTTGCTGATGTAATAGGTTGTCTAACGCAGTCATGGCTAAACCGGCTTCAGGAATATTCGATAGTAGCCCTCCAAAACCAATCGGCAATAGTAATAACGGTTCAAACCGGCGAGCAATTGCAAGCCATAACAGCAAGAGACTGATTGCAATCATTACTGCTTGACCAAACTCCATATGCAGTATTCCCATCCCTTGCACTAATGCAACAAGACTTTCCATATGATTCCTCTCTATTTAGTTAGACTAAGGTCATCAGCGTATCGCCAACAGCGACTACATCACCGGCTTTCACTTTAATACCTTGCACTTTGCCGGCTTTTACCGCGCAGATTTGTGTTTCCATTTTCATCGCTTCCAATACCAACAATACTTCATCCGTGTTTACCTGTTGCCCTTCAGTAACTACGATTTTCAGAATTGTTCCCGCCATCGGCGCGCTCACCGGTTCACCGCTAGCGGAAGAAACCGGTGTTGTCACGGTCGGAGAGGCGACAGCAGTTGTGGCTATCGGTGTGGTTGATGTAATATGACTGATTTCACCGCCTTCGCTCACTTTTACCACAAAAGCTTTGCCTTCCAATTCAACGGTATAAACGGCTGGAGCAGTATTTGTAGCTGCTTTTGGTGAGGCGACGGGAGGCGCCGGTTTAGTAGTCTGTGCCGTCGGTGCAGGTTCAAATGCTGCAGGATTACCTCGGTTTTCTAAGAATTTCCAACCGACTTGAGGGAAAAGTGCGACAATAAGTGCATCATCAATTTCATTTTTTGCAAGTTTTATGCCTTTTTCGACCGCTTGTTGTTTTACTTCTACCAATAATTTATCCATTTCCGGTGCGATATGATCGGCTGGTCGATCGGTAATTGCTTTATTGCCCTCTAATACTCTCGCCTGCAATTCGGCATTCACCGGAGCCGGTGTGCGACCGTATTCGCCTTTTAAAATACCGGCGGTTTCTTTCGCGATATTCTTATACCGTCCTCCCATTAACACATTCATAACTGCTTGAGTACCCACAATTTGTGATGTCGGTGTAACAAGAGGGATGTAACCTAAATCTTTGCGCACGAGCGGAATTTCTCTTAAAACGTCATCCAATTTATCTGTGGCATTTTGCTGTTTAAGCTGGCTTTCAAGGTTGGTCAACATCCCTCCCGGCACTTGTGCTACAAGAATACGACTGTCCACACCTTTTAATTGACCTTCAAATGAAGTATATTTTTTACGAACCTCACGAAAATAGGCTGCGATTTTTTCGATTTTCATCATATCTAAACCGGTATCGTATGGTGTACCTTGAAGTGTCGCAACTAATGCTTCTGTTGCCGGATGTCCGTAAGTACCGCTCATTGATGAAATGGCGGTATCGATTCCGTCCACTCCTGCTTCAATAGCCTTCAACAATGCCATTTCCGCCATGCCTGTGGTCGCGTGGCAGTGTAAATGCAAACGTACTTCGTAGCGTTTTTTGAGTTCACTGACTAATTGATAAGCTGCCATTGGGGTCAAAATACCTGACATATCTTTGATGACCAAAGAATCTACGCCGATTTCAAGTAGCTGTTCGGTTACCTCTAACCAAGTTTCTAAGGTATGTACCGGACTAGTCGTGTAGCTGAGAGTCCCTTGTGCATGAGCGCCGTTTTTGCGTACGGCTTTTAAAGCCTGTTGCATATTGCGCGGATCGTTCATTGCATCAAATACTCGAAAAACACTCATTCCGTTTGCGACCGCTCGTTCAACAAAGCGATCAACAACATCATCGGCATAGTGACGGTAGCCTAATAAATTTTGACCGCGTAATAACATTTGTAATGGGGTTTTGGGTATTGCTTTTTTCAGTTCTCGTAGGCGAGTCCAAGGATCTTCACCTAAAAAACGAATACAGGAATCGAAAGTGGCTCCTCCCCAAGCCTCTAACGACCAGTAGCCGATATCATCGAGTTCTCTGGCAATTGGTAACATATCTTCTAACCGTAAGCGTGTTGCAAACAGAGATTGGTGAGCATCGCGTAAAACGACATCAGTAACAGCAATTTTTTTCGCTTGTGTTGTCATAATGGCATCCTTTTATTTGTTAAGACCATGTTTGCGACGGTGATGAGCAATTGCGGCAATAATGATTGGTCGTAAATCTGCTACATCATCAGAGGCGGAGGTTGGTGTCGGGGAAACGGTTGACGGTACAACCGTTACTCGAGTCTGCTCGGGAAAATAACGATTAATCGTATTCGAGATAAATGTGATGGCAATAATCAGTAGGAATAGAAATAACATCACAAATCCCATACCGATAAACATAAGATTAATCCCTTCAATAATGAGATCGGTTTTTGTCATGGCGTTGTCTCCGAGGTTTAAACCACAGATCTTCAATGTAAATAAATTTATTTGTGGTTGCTATAATTTGGATCAAATTAGCGCTTGAATTTTATAAATAGGTAAGCCCGACATATTATTTGTTTTCAAGCGATTGGTCGCTACGTATGCGCCAATAAGTGGCAAAGCGAGGTTTACCGGAATTAGTTAATCCCCGATATTTATAGGTAATAAGGCTACCGATTGGCGGCGGATTTTTACGGTCGCTATCTTTAAAGCCGGAACCGATACGAAATTGTCCTCGATGATTCTCACAAGTAATTGCTCCCAATTTGTTTGCATATTTTCCTTTACCTTTATGGTGTGCGGTAACTGTACATTCTTCATCAAGAACAGCTTTCAATTTTAAAATTTGAGCAGAGCGTCCGTGAATATAATGAGCGTCAGGATTACGGACAACAACACCTTCGCCTCCTGATTGTTGAATCTGATTAAAAAATTGGTTGAGATGATTTTTATCTTTTATCGGAATTTGTTCAATGATCTCAATATAGGGCGTAGGATGGCGGGCAAGGTGTTGCTTTAGCTTCTCAAGGCGTGCAAAGAGATTCCCTTCTGCTTTAGGCACATCGAAAACATACAGTTTGAGTTTATACCAACCCTTTTGATGAGCTCGTACTGTTGAAGAAATCTGTTCAAACTGACCTCGCTCACTAAATAATTCCCCATCAATTTCAAAAGGCGGGAAGTTTTGGATAAAATAGTCAGGCGGTGAAAGAGGATAGCCTTGTCGGCTCAATAATTGAGTACCGTCCCAATAACCACGGATTCCATCTAATTTTTCAGACATTACCCAGCCCTCAATATTTTGATCTTTATATTGTTCTAATAACATTAAATTTAATGGTTGAGCAAATAAATTAGGTATAAATAGAAAGAGAAAAAGTCGCCACATATTACCTCCTAAAAATAATATGTAGAACTTTACGGTCTGAAATAGAAAAAATCAGGATTAAAAACTATTTTTTCGATCTAGATCGAAAAAATAAAATGAATAAAAAAAGCAATCTATTGAGATTGCTTTTTAAACTGTTGGCAGCTATTCAGTTGTTTTGTCTTTAATTACAGTACTTGCCGCATTATTCATTACAGATTTTACTCCGTTTTGTGCAGCAGCTTTGGATGAGTAATATTCGCTACGACCAATTTCTTGATGATTTGCCGATTTCAAAATGAAATAAGGCTGGTCACTTTTCGTCGTTTTAAATTCGAAGTTTTTTTCTTCAACACCGTTTTTTTGTACTGAAGCGATCCCTTTTTCTGCAGCAGAACGAGTTTTGTAAAGTTCGCTAGTTAAGATAACTTGGCTGTTTGCCGCTTTTAAGTTAAACATAAACTGTCCATCTTTCGCCAATTTAAGTTCGTACCAACCTAATGCCATAATATTCTCCGTTAATAAGGTTACATTGTTTTTGTGGGAAATCCACAAGTGGAAAGAATAAGCTTTTTTGTAGAATTTTCAATCACTTTGTTAAATAACTTGCTGAATTAAAGCAGAAATGTCCGGTTTAAATTGCTCAGCTTGAGCCATTTCAACAATTTGTGCGTGTGAATATGTATTGTTGTTATAAATGACCACGATACTGGTATCTCCCACTTGTAAGAAATTATGTTCACCAAATTCCGTGTAGCGAGTTGCCCCAATACTAATGATGGCTTGTTTCGGATACTCTGCTTTAGCGAGAAGATCAGCGATATTGTTCATTGGATCTTGATCGGGTTGGTGATTCATTCGGTCGATGATCCAATCCAAGAGTTTTTGGTGGAAATAGCTGTAGCCGATCGTTGGGCTGTCAATGCCGTATTCGGTGAGTTTACCGTTTCGTTTGTGGAAACAAGCAATATGATAACGATCTAAATTTCCACCTTGTTCAAATTTATCAAGGGGGATTTGGGTGGCAGAAATGCCTTTTGAATTGGCTCCCCAGTTTTTCTTTTCACAGATTTTGCGAGCATTTGGACGGCGGATTGAGCAGTCGTTATAAGCCGCAAAGTGAGTCGGTTTTAACACAACAACTTGATTGTTTTGATATTCAATTTCGCAAATTAACGCCACTTCGGGTTCGATCTGCAAATTGTCTGCATCTTTGGGGAAGTTGATGGTGTCGTGGGAAAGGGGGTAATTAGCAAGAAAGTGGTCTGATTCGGCTAAATTTTTACTAGGAACGTAAAAAGGGAAAATTGCTTTGGGCTGGATTGCTTCGGTTGTTTGTACTTTCACGAAATCTGCCGCTTCGCCCGCTTGTTCTAAGTGCCCTGCAAAATTGCCTGCTACGCCTAAACCGATGAAGTGAGTGTTGTGCATTTTTATACTCCGTTTGTATTGAATTTGTGAGTTCAGTTTACAATTTCTTGATATAAATAGCGATATATACTGTGTAAATTTACTGTGGTAAGTATGTTTTTAAACCTTTCACAAGGAGAAGTAAAAGGTTTGTGTAAAGTCGATTTATTTTCAATAAATTTACAATTATGCTATGCGACCTATTAAAACAAGGACTTTTTTCAGTTTATTGTGACATGATTTTTAAAGGAGGGTAATCATAATGAAAAGAATTGCATTGCAAATTGTAAATAACAAGGATGTGAACGTTGTCACACTACAGGGTGGAAAAACAGTCGTTCAGAAAGCAACAGCAGCAACGAAATATCAATTGATTGACGAAAATGGTCAATTAATTAGCAATATTAAAACTGATGTGGTTGGTGATGATCTTTGGGTGTTTGTTGACGGTTCAGAACAACCAAATTTAGTGCTGGAAGGATACCAACTACATTACCCTATTCAAAACGGGCAATATTTGGCTGAAACTCAGGCGTCTTTTGCGACTGCAGAAAGTGCCTCTGCTGCGAAATTATTAGCAACAACGGCAACATTGAGTACTACAAAGTTAGCAGGGATTGTCGTAGGGTCTGTCGCTTTAGCTACAGCAGGAGTTAGCTTAATGAGTTATAATAGAAGCGGGCATAAGACAAATTCAGCTGTCTCCACAAATCCTATTGAATCGACAACACCAACAGAGCCAACAAATCCCGTTGAACCTATAACGCCAACATCGCCGACGAGTCCTGTTGCCCCCGTAACACCATCTGAACCGGTCACTCCGACCGAGTCACCAAAACCGATATTATTAACATTTGACACAGTCACTCCAGATAATATTGTTAATGTTGTTGAATCTCAGGGGAATGTGGACTTAACAGGAACAGTAGAAAATGCTGTAGATGGTTCAATCGTGACGTTGTTAATCGGTGATCAGAACTTTACTGCGCAAGTCGTATCGGGGAAATTTACACATTCGGTTAGCGGTAAGTTGTTAGCGAAAAATAACCAAATTGAAGCCTCAGTAACCACCCCAATGGGCTTAAGTTCGGATACAGTAACACATTCTTATCTGGTGGATGTACAGGCTCCTGTGCCTGTAATTACGTTTGATCCCATTACAACGGACGACATTATTGATTTGTTGGAAGCTCAAATTACAACAACAACGGTTTCGGGTTCGGTAAAAAATGCCAGAGATGGTGATAAAGTGGTGTTAACGATTGGCGAAGCGACTTTTGAAGCGATTTTAAAGGATGGTAAATTCAGTGCGGATGTCGATACCAAAACACTGGTTGTGCATCAATCAATTGCTGCTGTAGTGACTACCCAAGATGTAGCGGGTAATACTGCTGCCGCAGAAAACAGTAAGAAATATACTTTAGATAAAGTGAAATATGTGCCGCAGGTTTCTATTGAGTACATTACAGCAGATAATATCATCAATATCAGTGAGTCTGAGCAAATCTTGGCAGTACAAGGTAGCGCTACAGATTCTCCGGATGGTTCGATCGTCCGTTTAGTCATTGGCGAGCAAACTTTTGAAGGAACGATTACCGAGGGTAAATTTAGTATTCCTACAAGCGGTGAGTTATTGGCAAAAAATCGCAAATTATCGGTAACAGTAATAACACCGCAAAATTTGACGGGTGAAGCGACGCATACTTATGAAGTAGATTTGGAAGCACCAACGTTAAAAATCAATTTAAATCCAATTAGTGGCGATAACCATATTTCAACGGCAGAGTCTAAGCAAGAGTTTACTACGGTAACGGGCACCGTTGATGGGGCTACTGAGGGAGATGAAGTTATTGTTTCTTGTGGATGTTTAACCTGTTCAGGTGTGCAATGGGTTGATATGGTGACGACCGTTAAAAACGGTGGTTTTAGTGTTGATTTCAAAACCGTTGACTTATTAAAAGCGAATTACAATATCGTTAAAGCCGGCGTGACAACAAAAGATGCGGCAGGAAATAGTGCGACAGCAGAAGACAATGAAACCTATACCCAACCAACACCATTACACATTGATATTACCAAAATTGATGATTTCAGTTTTAATTTGGGTGATGTTGATCCTCTAGTTCGTATTAAGGGTGCGGTGGAGTTTGAGGGTGATTATGCCGTAGGTATGAATGACAAGCGCTTACACCAAGTCGATGTAACCATTGGCGGTAAAGTGTACAGTGCAGGTTTTCATAATAAGCAGTTCTTTATTGATATCCGAGCAAGTGAACTTGAAGCATTAAACGGTCAAGCGGTCAGTATTAGTTTCCCTATTGCAAGTGGAAGTTGGGCTAACCAAGACCTTCATAATAATGTGTATCGTATTACAGCCAAGGAGGATGGCTCTTATTCGGTTGTTATGAGTTACGGTGCAATCACCCCACAAGTGAAAAGTATTACTTTTGATAGTCCGCATTTAGTCAAAGAAACCGAAACAAGTTATAAAGTGAACTATCAAGCGGAACCACAAGTGGAAGTGAGAGGTCAGGTTATCGCAGATAGCGATAGTGATGTTAAAGTGGGTGATAAGATTGTTGTCAAAGTGGGCGATCAAAGTTATGACACTACGGTGCTAGCTGGCAATCTATTCTCTGTGATGGTGGATAAATCTGTTTTAGCGAAGGCGAATCAAGTCACTGCAACCTTAACTACGGTAGATTCAAATGGTGTATCTATTCAGGTATCTGATGTTGAAAGTATCATTAGTACAGGAACTGTGAGCGGTACGCATGTGATTACTCAAGCTAAACCGCCAGCGACTATTAATAATGACCATTCAACCGATGGATATAATTTCCCTTATTTTATTCAGAAACTGGGGAGTGTAACGAGTGCGGTCAATACAGTATTAGGGGGCAAGGATACACCGTTAATCTATACCTACCATTTTGTGACGGCAGAAGAACGAGCTGCGGGTATTGAGTCAATGCGTGAATTACCAATCAAAGCGGGTAGTTACGTGGATCCTGATACTTATCATGCAAATTTCAAAACCGATATACGTAATGCCTATAAAGAGATCGAGAAATATATCAATGTGAAATTCGTTGAAGTGGATACACAAGCAGCTGCCGATACGAATATTTATGTTGCTTCATTTGATGGCAGCCTTTCAGGATCAGCAGCGTACGCATGGCCGGGGTATAACTTAGTATGGAATGCAGGTGTTAAATACGATCGTTCAGGCTTGAATTTCCCATTCTATACGGCACTACATGAAATCGGGCATACACTCGGTATGGGACATTCAGGGCCGACATTTAAAGATGCGTATTTTAAAGAGGAAACACTTGAATTCACGAATATGTCATATCGTTTTGGTGTAGATAACGGACGTTATTTCAATCTAAAAACCTTACGTATGTTTGACCTTGCCTATTTGCATCATCAATTCGGTGTGAATAAAGAAGCTCGCTCAGGTAATGATGTTTACAGCTTTAAAGCCTATAACTCATATGCGGCAGACGGAGATATCTATATTTGGGACGGTGCCGGTGTGGATACCTTTGATGCTTCTAAGGAAACACAAGGCGTGAATGTGAACCTTACACCAGGCTCTTGGATTTATGTCGGTGAAACCCGTGAGCAAAACTTAGTGGTGAAAGGAACAAAAAGCTACACAATCCAAGAGTATTTTGGGCTGTCAGCCGATGCGAGAGTGACGGACAATGCTTGGATTAAGCTAGGTACGACTACCTTTAATGAATACACTGAAGGCCAAGCCTTTATTGGCTATGGTACGCAAATTGAGAACCTTGTAGGATCTGAATTCAAGGATACTTTAACGGGTAACGTAGCGAATAATAATATCTACGGTGGCGCAGGTGATGATACGATTGATGGTGGTGCAGGTAATGACTACCTCGATGGCGGATTAGGTGCTGATATATTAGTCGGTGGTTTAGGCGATGATACTTTTGTCTTAGATAGTGCGGCTGATGCGGTATTAGAACAGGAAGGTGAAGGTAATGATACGGTATATAGCTTAGCTAATATCAGCCTGGAAGGTGCGGAGCATGTAGAAAATGTTATTCTGATTGGAACTAGCGCAACAGAAGCCACTGGCAATGCCCTCGATAATCGCTTAGTTGCTAATGACATCGGTAATACTCTCCGCGGTGGTGCAGGTAATGACCGATTAGAAGGTGGTTTAGGTATAGATACCTTAGTCGGTGGTGATGGCTCTGATACCTTCGTTTTCAGTAGCACATTGAATGGTAAAATTGATACGATTGATTTGAATGCAGAAGATAAAATTGAACTTTCAAGCGCAGTATTTACCGCAATGAGTGTAGGTGATAATGCATTAGACTTTATCAAACTTGAAAGTGGAAAACTTTATTATGATAGTGATAAATCAGGTAGTGCAGGAGCGACTCATTTTGCAACCTTAAGTAATCAATTAGCTACATTAGAGAATAATATGGTTGTTATTGTGTAATCAGTAAAACGATAAATAATTGTAAAATTCTTATAAAATCTGACCGCTTGTCGCTAAAAATTCAGCCAAGCTGAATTGTTTTTCAACAAGCGGTCATTTTTTTCAAAAATTTTGCAAAAATCGCTTGCGCGGAATTCTAAAATCTCTATAATGCGCCCCACACAACGACGCGCTGTTGTGAAGTGATTAAACAGTGCGTCGTTGTTTTTTGCTCTTTA
>NZ_JBGXYA010000071.1:0-8744 GCF_041814905.1 Glaesserella sp.
GGCTGAATGGGTAAAAATGTTGGAAGGCAAGGCAGTGCAAAGCATGAGCCGCCGAGGCAATTGCTACGACAACGCCGTGATTGAAAGCTTCTTTGCGATATTGAAATCAGAATGTTTTTACTCACGGACTTATACATCAATCGCCGAATTACAGGCAGAAATTGAAGAATATTTGGTATATTACAACCAAAAACGAATTAAACCCGACTTAAAAGGATTGAGCCCGGCACAATACCGAGCTCAATATTTACGTGAATAACCTGTCCAACTTTTGGGGGCAGATCACTTTTAAACGCATAAAAACAAAATGCCACCCGAACTTCAATTGTTCAGATGGCATTATTATCTTACTTTAAATTAAAACATCCCACGTCCGCTTTCTGTTTTTTCAGGCACCGCTTGGATTACGTCCCAATGCTCTACGATTTTGCCGTTTTCATCGAAACGGAAAATATCCACCACCGCCTCGCCACGATCTTCATCGTTTAATTTGCTGTGAACGTGCAACATCACTAAATCGCCGTCTGCCATTACACGTTTAATCTCTGCGCGTGATTTTGGGTTCGCTTTTAAAAACGGCGCAAAGGCATCAACAAAAGCCTGACCGCCGTCCGCCACGGTCGGGTTGTGCTGCAAGTATTCTTTACCGATATATTTATCGGTCGCTTCCTGCACTTTGTGCTGATTGAACGCCATTTCATAGAACGCCAACGCATTCGCTTTGTTTTGTTCCGGCGTCGTTTGTGCCATTGCAACGGTTGAAGAGAAAAGTGCGGTTAAAAGTAAAAGAGATTTTTTCATTGGGTTTTCCTTTTTGTTTGTTCATTCAGCATGATTGCTGTTGGTGTGTGATTATATTGAAACAAAAAAGAGAAAAAATAGTGTTTTTTGAATATCACTGTTTCAAATTTTAAAACAATCTCGATTAAAAACGACAAGCGGTCAAATTTCTCCGATATTTTGCCTTTGCAAAAAATTGTAAGAATTTGACCGCTTGTCTATTTCTAAAACGTTAAGCAAATAGTTTCATAAAATAGAATTTGTCATCATAAACGCAACTGTGCTTTTTGGTAAACATCACTTCGATCACGTTTGCCTACCGCTACCACTTGAATAACAATCTGTTCATCAACCACTTGATAAACCAAGCGATAGCCGGAACTTCTCAATTTGATTTTGTAACAATCTTTCATACCACGAAGTTTGGCGCCGGCTACTCTCGGCTGTTCTATGCGTTCTTGAAGTTTATCTAAAAATTGATTGGCAATCACCTTATCCAACTTTTGAAATTCTTTAAGGGCCTCCTTCCGGAATACCACGCGATAAGTCATCGGCGTAAATCCTCTAAATTTACTTCAACTAACTCATCGTTTTGACGTTCTTCCACAATTCTTGCCAGTTCGGCATCGTCTGCCAGCTCCATTAGATATTCATAAATATGTGGGGGAACACAATAAAAAGCGGGCTCATTGCGGTTTAAAATGGCAATCGCTTCACCACCTGCAGCGTTAAATGTCGCCATAGGATTGGTTTTTAGCTCAGTAATACTCGCAACAGTATTAGTTAAAACGATACTTGGCATAATAGCACTCCTTTTTTAGTGCTGTTTATCGCTCTTTTTATAGGTTTTGTCAAGATAGTTTATAGGCTTTAATCGGTTTACGATAAAACAACACTACAACTACCAACTCACTCCCCGAAATCTCTCCACTAAAAAATCCACAAGCGGTTGTTTTCGCAAAATCTTTTACAAAACGACCGCACTTTTACCCTTTCAACGCCTCCACCTAAGCCTCACAAAACAATAGGCGGACGTGGTAAACAAACACGGCGGCAAAGTGGAAGTCATCGAACTGCCAAAAGTGGGAATTAAAGGTAACACCCACTTCCCAATGTCGGATACGAACAACGTACAAGTGGCGGAGCATTTAGCGGGGTGGTTGAAAGAGAAGGGGAGTGGATAAGTAAGGGAATGCCGTCTGGAATTCAGGCGGCATTTATTATATACTACTCTTTTTTTGTCGGTACTAAACTCTTTACTTTCTCAATAAAATCCCAGAACTCTTTTTTCTTAATGACTTCTTCTACTGGAATTGGATCTTTATGATTTTTATCTAAGGTTTCTGCTGGGTTTAGAGAAATTGCTTTCAGCATATTATCCATAAGTTTTGGTAAAAGTTCATTTCTATTTTCTTCAGATAATTTTTCTATTTGCTGTTTATAGCTATCATATGACTTAGCTAATGCTTCTTTGTGTGCATATTCTTGAGCTAAGCGTTGTGCTTCATTTCGTCTTCTTGAAATAAAGAGAACTAACCAAAGGGCAGGAAGAACAAAAGGTAGCTTATAGATTAAACTATCTAAAATAGCCATTATTCTATTAGATAAAGAAACTTCTTTAGTACTAACTATCTGATCATTATGTATTTTGCTTTCATCGTTTGCTGGTTTTGTGTTTGTTTGTCCGCTAATTTCAGAATCATTTTTTTGTTCATTATCAATATTATTTTGATCGATATAATTAGCACTAATTTGACTATATACATTAGTAGTTGTACTGAATTTATTAGGTATAAAATTTACCCCAATAACAACTGCAAACAGAATTATCAAAGAAACATAAAACCAATTTCCATAATTTTTTACTTCATTATTGAATTTTTCATACATTTCATGATAAGCACTAGATAAGCCAGCAGATGTTGCACCTGGTAAAAGACTTTCTATTTGAGAATTGAGTTCTTGATAACACTCTTGCTGTTGGGTTTTGAATTTATCTAATTCATTTTTTCTTATTTCTAATTCATTTTTTAGTCCACCTTCAAGATCTCCATCTGCATTTTCTTTGCCAAAAACTTTATCATAAAATTCATCAAGCTCATCTAAAATATGTGAAGAATCTGATTTTAGTGAATGTAATGCTGCATTCTGAGATTTTCCATCTGAAAGGTAATTCTTAATTTGTTCTTCGATACCATCTTCAGGGGCAAAAATCTCTTGATGAAATTCTGTTATTTGAGAATTTTTCTCTTCAAAATCATTAACTAATGAAGATATTTTTGATTTCACTCCATCTTCTTCAAATAGTTGTTCGCTATATTCAGAAAATTGCTCTTGCTTTTCAGATAAATCACGAACAATCAAGTTGGCCATCTTAGATAAATTTTCAGCTTCTTGAGCTGAAGATTGAACATTAGCTAAATACGATTGAGCATGTTCTAAAATTGTTTCCGAATATTGATTTAATGCATTATTTAATGCAGATACAGCTCTTCCTTTGTAAAATATAAAAGGCATCAAATCCCTTAATATAGTATCTAAAGGATCGTTATTAATGTTCTTTATATAAGTAATATTATTTGTTGTTAAATAACTATTTAAATTAGATTTAATGCTTGAGATAGGTGTTTTTGTTTTGTCCAATACAGACATAGGAACAAAATCAGGATCAACTCCTTTTAACATATCAGAAATATAAGTAACCACTTTCTTTAAGCGAGCAATCTCATCTCTATCTTCTGTTGATAAGCCAGCAGCATTAATTTTATCCACTGATTCTTCTATTTCTTCCCATAAAGAAAGAATTTCTTGATTAAATTTAGTCATACGAGTAGACATATTAAATTCCTTAGCTAATAATTAGACTGATTTAAAAGTAATCCATAAACAGTATTCACTTTTTAGTTTTTTACGAAAACTGACTTCAAAAACTCCCTCAAACTTAAACACTGCACGCCCTCAAAAGTATTGCCGTCAAATTCGTCCATCGTCACCACATATTTCGGGTAGTTGTCTTGAATTTTGAGCAGGTTGCCGAATTCTCTCTCGAGCGTTTTTTCTTCGTTGATGGTAAGTGTGGCTTGCACATAAATGCGTTCGCCATTTTTCTCTGCCACGAAGTCAATTTCTTGGCTATTTAAACCGCCGATTTTGACATCATAACCTGCGATTTGAAGATGATTGAAAATGCAGTTTTCGAGCAATTTGCCACGGTCTTGTACCTGATAACCAATCAAGGCGTTTCGCAAACCTAAATCTTCAAAATAGTATTTTTCGCCAATCTCAAAAATGCGTTTTCCTTCAATATCATAGCGTGGCACTTTGTGGATTAAAAAAGCGTTGGCAAGATATTCCGCATAATTTTGCACCTGTGTGCTTGACGTAGTAATTTTCTGCGATTTTAAAAAATCAGAGATTTTTTTAGCAGAAAACAGATTGCCGATATTACTCGCCAAAAATTGCGTGAGTTGTTCTAAAAATTGCACATTTCGCAATGCATAGCGGTTTACAATGTCACGAATGGCAATGGTGGAATAGATATTCCGCAGATATTCAAACACGATATTGTCTTGCAACGGCAAGTCTTTCAAATAAGGCAAACCGCCGTATTTCAAAAACAGCGACATCGACTTATCACTATCATCCAGTTTCATAAATTCAAGAAATTCAAAATAGGACAGGGAATGGACGTTGATTTCAATCGCCCGACCGCTTAACGCCCCGGCAATATCCCGTGAAAGCAAATGAGCATTGCTGCCCGTGCAATACAAATCCAATTCGTCATCTAATAAAAGCGAACGCAACGCCTGCTCAAAACCTGTAATTTCTTGAATTTCATCAATAAAAATGTAATTTTTTTGACCGCACTTTTTCTGTTGTTGTACAAAATCATTCAGGTTTTCAGCGGTTGCAATGTGGCTAAATGCCAAGTCTTCTTTGTTGATATAAATAATGTGGGCATTTTCATCTGCGACTTTGATCTCTTGCATAATCTGAAACAGCAAATAACTTTTCCCCACACGGCGCTGCCCTGTGAACACTTTAATCAAACTTTTACCGATAAACGGACGCACCGTTTCAAGGTATTTCTGGCGATAAACTAAATCTTTCTTCATAGCAAATTCCTTAATTTATACCTGATACTTTATCTTTAAATAGAAAAAATTTCAATTACACTTAAAACTTTTATGAAAAACATTAAAACTTTCAATTATAAAATTAACATCCACTACCAACTCACCCCATTAAACCTCTCTACCAAAAAATCCACCAATGTGCGGATGGTTAAAGGCAACTTGTGGCGAGAAGAATATAGGGCGTAAATTTGATAGGTTGGGAGTTGCCAATCGGTTAAGATTGACACTAATTGCTGGCTGGCTAAATATTCGTTTAAAAGATATTTCGGCAGCATTGCGATGCCGCCGCCTGCAAGCGTGAGATTTAACAAGGCGCCGGTGTCATTGGTGGTGAATTGGCTGGTGAGTTCTAGGCTGATTTCACGCTCATTTTGATAAAACTTCCACTCTTTGCGGTTGATATTGGCATGCGCCAAATAGATGTGTTCCACCAAATCCTGTGGTGTTTGGGGAACGCTCTTTTGAGCCAAATATTCAGGGCTGGCAACCAATAGCGAATGGCAAATCGCTAAAGGGCGGGCGATTAAATTCGGGTCAGGCTGATTGGTAAATCGAATCGCCAAATCGATGCGTTCATCAATTAAATTGACCGATTGATCGCTTAATTGCAACTGAATATTCAGTTTCGGATGGCGTTGTAAGAAATCTTTGATCGCCAGTAACAAATGGGTGCTACCAAATGATGAATTTGAGGCAATCCGCAGTGAGCCTTGCAACTCCCCTTGTTGTGCTAACACGTCTTGTTCAATTTCAGTAGCCAAAGCGACCATTTTTTGACAATGGGCTAAGGCACGCTCGCCTGCGGAAGTCAGCGAAACACGGCGCGTGGTGCGCTGTAATAATCGAGCATTAAACCACTCTTCCACCAATGCCACCGCTCTAGTGACCATTGGGCGGGATAAATCCAACCGATCTGCCGTTGCGGTAAAACTCCCCGTTTCAACCACAGTCAGAAAAATATTCATCGCCTCAATACGATCCATATCACTCCTCCATTGTTACAATTTTTGTAATAATTATATTCAAAATACGCTATTTTTCCCATTTTTTATTTCAATATAATGCAAATATTCAATAAACAACATTACTCATTCAAGGAAAATAGATGAAATTATTTGCAAAACTTACCCTAATTTCAACCGCGTTAATCGGCACGTCTGCCTTTGCGGTGGACGCTGAAACCCGTTCTTTAGAGGAACTTTATCAAGCAGCCGTTAAAGAAGGCGGCACGTTAGTCGTGTATGCCGGCGGCGACACCGCCGAACAACAAAACGGCATTAAAGCTGCCTTTGAAAAACGTTTCCCAAAAATGAAACTGCAAACCATCGTAGATTACAGCAAAGTACACGATGCCCGCATTGATTACCAACTGGAAACCAAAAATCTGCAAGCGGACGTGGTGCAACTACAAACCTTGCAAGACTACCCACGTTGGAAAGCGGAAGGTGTATTAATGGCGTATAAACCACTGGGTTGGGATAAAGTTTACCCAGCGTTTAAAGATAAAGACGGCGCTTGGACAGGTGTATTTGTGGATGCGTTTAGCAACGTTTCAAACAAAACGGCGCTCGGCGATATTCCAACGCCAACCACCTTTGCCGACTACACCAACCCGAAACTAAAAGGCAAAATCATCTCAACTTACCCGAACGATGATGATGCCGTGCTGTTCGGCTATAAGTTAGCGGTGGATAAATACGGTTGGAATTGGTTACAAAATTTAATGAAAAACGAACCGCACTTTGTGCGTGGCACACAAGCACCAGCAGATGAAGTGGAGGCTGGAACTTATGCGGCGACTTTCTCAACCGATGGAATGTTAAAAGCCGATCCTGAAGCGAAATCCCGATTTGTGTTACCGAGCGAAGAAGGTTTTGTGGCTTGGGCGCAACGTGCGGCGATTTTAAAAGACGCCAAACACCCGGCAGCGGCAAAACTTTATTTAAGCTGGTTATTAGATAAAGATTTCCAAGAAAATGTTTGGTATATGTGGCCTGTGCGTACAGACGTAAAACAACCTGAAGGCTATAAAGCCATTTGGGAATATCCAAACGCAAACTTAGCCCAATTTGAGCAATTTATGGAAAATCGTGCGGAAGTGGAAAAATTCCGTGCCCAAATTCGCCTGTTTGTTGGCGATGTGAAAGGTGAATCTTCTGCCGGCGAATGGGGCTTAACGCCAAATCAAATGCGATAAGCATTACACGTTAATGACATAACACAAAACAAGCGGTGGGATTTGAAGAAAAGTTTGCAAATGCAAAATTTCATTCAATTCCCACCTCTTTTTCCCTTAAAGTTTCTGTTCCATCAAGGTTTTTAATGGTTCAAGCCCTAAGCGTTCGTAGAAACGAAATGCCCCTTGATTGTCATTCCAAACGTGAAGTGTCACGCTGTCGCAAGTGTTGGCTTTGGCAAAATCCACCACATACTGATACAACTTCTCGCCGATTTTCTTGCCTCGTTGTGACGCATCCACACAGAGATCGTCAATATACAACACCTTGCGATCAAATAACGCCGGAACGCCTTGTGTAATTTGATAAATGCAGAACGCATAGCCTTGCACCGTGCCGTTTTCATCTTCATACACAAAGATCGGCTTTTGTTCGTCTGCCATTAAGGCTAAAATTTCTTCATCGCTGTATTTGCGTTTACCTGCTTGGAAAATATCAGGGCGAGCTTCAACGTGAACAGCGTGAACTTGGTATAACAACTCGGCAATACGGGCGACATCATCGGCTTTTGCGGGTCTAATCATGGGTTCTCCTAAATCGTGTTTAACTGTGTAGCAAGTTGATTTAATACCATTTCGGTCTCATCAAGCAACTGCTCAAATTTCTCCGTACCGAACTGCCGGCTTACTTGCAATTCTGCTTCGGTGAGCCGAGCGATAATCGGGTCGATAAAGAGTTTACCGCTTGCACTTAAAGCAATCAACTTACTGCGTTTGTCGTTCTCATCAGGCAGAAAAACCAAAAAACCTTTTTGATCCAATTGTTTACAAACGGACGTGACGGTTTGTTTCGGCAAACTCCATTTATCGCCGATGGCGGTGGGCGAAGTCGCACCGTAACGACCGATGGAATACAAAAAATGTAATTCGTTTAGAGTGAGTTGGTGTTGCTTCGCAACATTAGCGTAAATACTCGAGAGTTGTGCCGCCAGTTCCACCAATTTATCAAAAGGATTCATGTTCGCGCTCCAAAAATTTGACACGGGTAATGTCGTAAAGCCAGTTAAACACCAAGGCGTACAGCATAATCAATAAACTCAATCCGATATCCGCTAAAAAGGCGTGCCACAGGCTTAAATCCAATAAATACGCTACCACGGGAATGGTAAACAGCAATAACGTACACTCAAAACAGACCGTGTGCAGAATCCGTAATTTCAGGCTGCGCGCTTCCCGCTTGCCGGTCGCGAATTTATCAAACACATAGTTAAACAAAAAGTTAAGCGCCATTGCCATCACGGACATAGCAACTCCGGTTCCCGCCGCCGCTTCAAGACTGAAATCCCCCGCCAATAACACCGCAACCGCACCGATTGCCATTGCCCCGATTTCAAATAAAAATGAATGAAAAAGACGTTCGTAAAAAGTCATTAAATAATCCTATATCGTACTAAATTGCGATTATTTTAGTACGATATAGGATTAAATACAACCAACTTTGTAAGATTTGCAAAATTTGATTCGGATCTTACCGCTTGTAACTGCTTGTATTATTGCTTCACCCGCTAATGGACTTGTAAAATAATAAATCTTATTATAGACATTTAAAAAGGGACATTACCATGCCTAACAGCACAGCACAGCACAGCACA
>NZ_JBGXYA010000072.1:0-16299 GCF_041814905.1 Glaesserella sp.
GGTGTCGGCGTCGAAAGTAATTGATCGGTATATTCTTTCGGTAATTCAAAATGGAATGTGGATTGAATAAAACGTTGTGCCAATTCGGTTTTCGGATTAGAAAAAATTTCACTGACCGAGCCGCTTTCAACCAAACGTCCTTTGTCTATTACCGCGACACGATCACAAATCCGTTTTACTACATCCATTTCATGCGTAATCAGCAAAATAGTTAAGCCGAGTCGGGTATTGATTTCTTTGAGTAATTGTAAAATGGATTGTGTCGTTGCCGGATCAAGGGCGCTAGTCGCTTCATCGCATAACAGAACCTGAGGATCATTCGCTAACGCACGGGCAATTGCCACTCGCTGTTTTTGACCGCCGGAAAGGTTGCTCGGGTAGACATTATGTTTGTCCGCCAACCCGACAAGTTCAAGCAATTGATTCACTTTTTGTTGAATTTGTGTTTGTGGCGTATTATTTAATTCAAGCGATAGCGCTACGTTTTCAAAAACGGTACGAGAGGAGAGCAAATTAAAATGCTGGAAAATCATACTGATTTTGCGTCGGGCAAGGTTTAACTCTTTTTCGGAGAGTGCCGTTAAATCTTTGCCGTCGACAATTACTTGTCCCATCGTCGGGCGTTCTAATAAATTCACACAACGGATCAACGTGCTTTTCCCCGCTCCGGACGCACCGATCACACCAAAAATGGTGCCTTTCGGTACTTCAAGATTTACGTTATCCAAGGCGGTAATTCGTTGCCCTTTTACATCAAATTGTTTGCTGATTTGTTTCAGCTTAATCATAACCTTTTGTCCGCATTCTATATTTAAAGAGATTTTGGCATTTTAGACGTCTAGATAGCTATGTCAACAAAAAATGTGAATTTTTTATGAAAAAATAGAATATTTATAAGTATATTAAATTTCTTTTGGTTATTATCTGTCGCAAAGATATTCTGTGTAGTTGCTAAATATTAGTATGATAAAAATGTAAACATATTTATTTTTTCACTCATTATATTGAAAATAATTTTATTATTAAAAATAATTGTAATTGGGTTTTTATTTTAAATTACGGTATTTTCTTTGTTTTTTATTTATTAATTTTATGTTATCAAAATATTATTTTTTACTAACGAAAACGATTGGCATAATAAGGTCAGACCAGTAAGGGGTTGATTTAATAAATTATCGTATTGCAAACTTATTTACAGTTTTTAATAGAAGGAGACAAATATGAAACATAAATTATTCACTTATTGTTTGATCGGTTTTTCCATGATGTCATTCTCTGTTAATAATAATGCATCAGAGATCGGCGTTGGTATTAATGTAGAAAGAAGCTTGTATTATTCTAAGGATAGGATAATGACGTCACCTTTTTTAGAGTTAGATCTCTCTTTAGGTAATTTTTATATGAGAGGAACGGCCGGAATAGGTAAGATCGGCTATGAACAACCGTTAACCGATAATTTCAGTGTAGAGATCTTCGTCACTCCATTTGATGGTTTTCCGATTAAGGCGAAAGATTTATTACCGGAATATCAATCTATTAAGGAACGTAAAACGCAGTTTACCGTAGGGGGAGGTTTTAATTATTATTCGGATAAATGGAATGCCGGCATTTCCTTAGAAGGAAAAGGCGGGAAGCGCGGAGCAAGCGGTAATATGACTTTGATTAAGGCGTTCCCGGTCACTGATCGGTTTGCGATATCGCCATATATCAGTGCTACTTATTATTCCTCTCAATATACAAGATATTATTTTGGGATTAAAAAATCAGAATTAGGCGGTAATATTAAGTCAGTGTATAAACCGAAATCGGCGTATAGTACCAGTATAGGAATTAATACCGACTATGCCGTAACGAAACATTTAAGTATCGGAGTTTCCGTCGGATGGGATAAATATTCTGAACAGATTAAGAAATCACCGATAATAAAGAAAGATTCACAGATTATTTCATCATTTAGCCTGTATTATACTTTTTAAATCGTATTTAAAGAGGAAACAATAATGCTATTGTTTCCTTCTTGAACCTTTGCTAAGGAGGATATTTTGAAAATCATGAAAAGTCTGAAATATATGCTTGTTGTATTGATCTTTGGCGGGTTGTTTTTCTATTTTTTTGTTGAGGAAGAAAAAAATAATGATATTACTTTTCCCGTAGTGAAAGGGCGGGTGCAGAAAAATGTGATTGCCAGTGGTATTTTACAAGCATCGGAACAGGTGGATATCGGTGCGCAGGTTTCAGGACAAATTAAAAGCATTTTGGTTAAAGAAGGGCAATCGGTAAAAAAAGGAGATTTATTGGCTGTTATTGATCCGCGTTTGGCGGAAACGGAATTAAAACTGGCAAAAGCAGAATTGGAAAATACCGAAGCGAATTTACAAGCAAAATATATTCATTTAAAACAGTTACAGTCAGATTGGGTGCGCCACTATAAATTAAATCAAACCAATTCTACGGCGAAAAAAGAGGTAGAAGAGGCTAAAAGCAGATTGGAAATTGCCAAAACGGAAATTCGTATGGCACAAAGTAATTTAACCAGTGCAAAAATCAGAGTGGAAAAAGCCGAAACGGAGCTTGGCTATACGGAAATTCGTTCTCCTCTTGATGCGGTTGTGATTTCAGTGATTGCGCAGAGCGGACAGACATTGGCAACCACTCAGCAGGTTCCGGTCTTAATGAGATTGGCAAATATTGACACCATGAAAGTCAACGCCAAAATTTCGGAAGCGGATGTCGTTCATGTCGCGGCAGGTGCTCCGGTTACTTTTACCTTATTGGGTGAGCCAGCCAAGCCGTTTCATACACATATTGATGCGGTGAAATTGGCGCCGGTACATATTAGCGAACCAAGTGAAAGTTCTTCCGGTGCAATTTATTATCATGCAATGTTTAACGTCCCCAACCCTCAGCATAAATTGCGTATCTCCATGACGGCAGCGGTCACGATTATGTTGGATAAACGTGAAGACGTATTGACTATCCCGCTTTCCGCCTTGGGCAAAATGATTTCGCCGGATACGTATTATGTTACGGTTTTACATAAGAACGGTAAAAAAGAACAAATTGAAGTGAAAACAGGGCTAAAAGACGACGTAAACGTAGAGATCGTTGAAGGATTGGTAGAAGGGGATACCGTCGTGTTGTCGGGCGGTTCCGTTCCGTTTAATGAAGAGCAATACAATATCACATTATGATGAAACAGGCGTTAATTGAATTAAAAAATGTGGAGCGGTATTACCGCAACGGATCGACAGAAACGAGGGTATTGAAATCCGTTAATCTGAAAATTTATGCGGGAGAAATGATTGCGATCGTCGGCGCATCCGGTTCAGGTAAATCCACATTAATGAATATTCTCGGGGCATTAGATCAAGCCGATCAGGGAGAATATTGGTTCAGAGGGCGTAATATCGCCACATTATCTTCAAACGAATTGGCCGAATTACGTTGCCATCATTTTGGATTTGTCTTTCAACGTTATCACTTATTGCCGCATTTAAATGCCGTCGGAAATGTCGAGATGCCGGCCGTCTATTCTATGACAGATAAAACTGAAAGAACGGCACGAGCGCAAGCTCTTTTATGTCGATTAGGATTGGAAAAACAGTTGAAGAATAAGCCTTCACAGCTTTCCGGCGGACAACAGCAGCGTGTCAGTATTGCTCGCGCATTAATGAACGGCGGTGAAATTATTTTAGCCGATGAACCGACCGGTGCGTTAGACAGCCATAGTAGTCAAGAAGTATTAGCGGTATTGAAAGAGCTGAACCGCCAAGGGCATACGGTGATTTTAATTACCCACGATATGCATATAGCCCGAAATGCCGACAGGATTATCCATATTAAAGATGGTGAAATCACGGAAGACAGCGGTGTGAATCTTCAGCAGGTTTTTGATGTAGAGAATAACGTGCGGCATAAAAACGCCAAGGTTTCGTACAATTGGTTATCGGCATTACATCGTTATAACGAATCGGTCGTCATGGCATTCAGCATGATGAAAGCACATAAAATCAGAACCTTTTTGACAATGCTGGGGATTATTATCGGTATTGCCGCCGTCGTTTGTGTCATTGCCTTAGGCGAAGGTGCAAAAAATAAAGTACTGAATGAATATAGCACGTTAGGCAGTAACGTGATTGATATTTTCCCCGGTAAAGGGTGGGGAGATTCGGATGCCCATAAAATCCAAACACTTAACGGTAGTGATCTGAATTTGCTCCGTCATCAACCGTATTTAACCGGAGCAACACCGAATTTAGCTTTAGAATTGCCCGTTCGATTTTTGAACAAAACGGTGAACGGTACAATAAACGGTGTGAGCAAAGATTTCTTTACGTTAAAAAATTATCAGTTACTCAGCGGACGTTTATTTAATCAACAGGATATAGACACCAATCGAGCCGTCGGCATTATTGATAAAAAATCTCAAGCGGTGATTTTCGGGAGTGAAAAAACAAAAGATAAAACAATCTTTATCGGTGATGTGCCGATTTCTATCATCGGTGTCGTGGAATCGTCTTCACTATTTAGTGAAGGTCAGCGGGCAACGGTTTGGTTACCGTACAGCACGTTCACCAGCCGTTTGCACAATCAATCCTACTTTCAACAAATTACGGTACAGCTGGCGAAAGACATTTCTCCGGTTGCGGCGGAAAGTGCCATTGTTGACCTATTAACCGCGAAGCACGGCGGTAAAGATTTTTTCACGTTCAGTAGTAGTAAATTTCTAGAATCCTTAAATCGAACGACGCAGGCTTTAACGCTCATGATATCTTCGATTGCGTTTATTTCATTGTTGGTCGGCGGCATCGGCGTGATGAATATTATGTTGGTATCGGTAATAGAAAGAACTAAAGAAATCGGTATTCGTATTGCAGTTGGTGCGAAAGAAAAAGATATTCTTCACCAATTTCTTATCGAGTCTGCCGCCGTCAGTTTAATCGGCGGTATTATCGGTGTGTTATTGTCGTTGTTGTTCGGTTGGATTTTTTCATTATTGACGGACAGCATTAAAATGCAATTTACCTTTTCATCATTTTTGGTGGCATTTCTTTGCTCGTCCTTTATCGGTATCCTGTTCGGGTATTTCCCCGCAAGGAATGCAACGCGGTTAAAACCGGTCGAAGCGTTATCGCGGGAATAGAAGAATGAATGACGCGAGTCGATTTCCCCGCAGTGTGGTCAGCGGATGACCGCAAGTCATTATTTATCGCTCTAGGCAGAAAGGATGCGGGAAAATAGCGCTTCGATTTTCCCCGCATCTTTCACCCCTTTTGCAGATTCCACGCCCGAATTCAGATCGACACCTAAACAACCTTGTTTTAATGCTTGATCGATATTGTCCAAACCAATTCCGCCCGCCAATAACGCTTTGGTTTTGATTTCATTTGGAATCAAAGACCAATCAAACGCTTCTCCTGAACCGCCTTGTTTACTGTCTAAAACATAACGTTGAACTAACGGATTTTGTTGAAATTGAGTTTGGGCATTCATGGAAATGGCTTTCCAAATTTGAATTTTTCCGTCAAACGCTCCCGCCAGTTCTGCAATGTAGGCTTCATCCTCTGAGCCATGAAGTTGCACAGCAAACAGTTCAAGCTGTTTTGCAATTTTTTCCACAAAACTGACCGCTTGATCTTGGAATACACCGACAAAACGCAACGGTGCTTGTACTACAAGCTCTTGCGCTTGGCGTAATGATAAGGCTCGTGGCGATTTTTCAGCAAAAATTAATCCACCGTATAACGCCCCATTTTGATAAACCGCTTGTACATCTTGCGGACGAGTTAAGCCACAGACTTTATTTTCACCATACATCACCGCACGCACGGCATTATTCAGATCCGGATTGCCCATTAAGCTACTGCCAATTAAAAAGCCGTGAGCAAACGGTTTGATTTGCTGGACTTGCTGATGATTGTAAATGCCCGATTCGCTAATTAAACGGGTCTCTTTCGGAATACGATCCTGATATTTTTGCACCAAATGCACAATGCGATTCATATCAATGGATAGATCATGCAAGTTGCGGTTATTCACACCGATAATCTTCGCTCCTAAGGCTAAAGCCCGTTCAAATTCCGCTTCGTTGCTGGTTTCCGTCAGCACCCCCATACCGAGTGAATGAGCTAACTCACTTAACTCACGATAGGTATCGTCATCAACCACCGAGAGCATTAATAAAATCGCATCTGCTTGATGAAAACGTGCTAAATAGACTTGGTAAGGCGAGATCATAAAATCTTTGCACAGAACGGGCTGTTCGACTTGTTGGCGCACTTGGTTGATATAAGAAAAATCCCCTTGGAAATACTGTTCGTCTGTCAGTACCGAAATCGCCGAAGCATAATGTTTATAGACTTGAGCAATCGCATCCAAATCAAAATCCGCCCGAATCAGCCCTTTTGACGGTGATGCCTTTTTACATTCTAAAATGTAAGCGGGCAGATCATGGGAACCTTTTGCAAGAGTCTGATAAAAACTGCGATCACTTTGGGTTAATTGATGTCGAAATTGAGATAACGGAAAGGTTTGTTCTTTTTGCTCGACCCAACGAGCTTTGTCTTGAACAATCTTCTGAAGGATAGTGGGTTGATTTTGCATATTTTGTCCTTATATTAGCAAGCAATTTTTTGCCGAGTTCTCTTCTGTTTAAAGAGAAACGACGAATGGAGATTGCAAAATGTTGTAAAAATCGGACCGCTTGCATGCCCCCCTTCCGCCTTCGGCACCTTCCCCCGCTTGCGGGGGAAGGGAAATAATGGAAACAATAAAGGACAACCAATGAAAACTCAAGTAAAACAGCATTTAACTGATCTTGAAATCGCTCTACGTGTACATAATCTGTGGGAAGCCACGCCACCGTCTGAAGAAGCCTTAGCCAATGACGAGCCGTTTTGTGTCAGCACGCTGTCTGCGACACAGTGGTTACAATGGATTTTCTTACCGAGAATGCACGCTTTGTTAGATGCTAATGCAGAATTGCCCCGTAATTTTGCGGTGTCGCCTTATTTAGAAGAAGCGTTAAAAGATTTAGATTATCTACACGCACTTCACGCCCCGTTAGTTAAACTAGAAACCTTGTTGAAAAGCTAATGGAACTGGACATTCTCTATCGTAATGATGAACTCATTGCGATTAACAAACCTGCGGGTATGTTGGTGCATCGCAGTTGGTTGGATAAACATGAAACCGTATTTGCTATGCAGACGTTGCGAGATCAAATCGGGCAACACGTTTTCCCGATTCATCGCCTAGATCGCCCGACTTCCGGTGTGTTGCTTTTTGCCCTGAACAGCGATATGGCTCGCACCATGAGCCAGTTGTTTGAACAACATCAGATACAAAAAAGCTATTTGGCTATCGTTCGTGGTTATTTGGAAGGGGAAGGACGAATTGACTATCCCTTGAAAGTGCAACTGGATAAAATTGCCGATAAATTTTCTCAAGAGAAAGAAGCTCAGGATGCGATTACCGATTATAAAGGTTTGGCAACGGTCGAAATGCCTTATCCCGCAGGCAAATTCCAAACGGCACGTTACAGCCTTGTGCAACTGTTTCCGCAAACGGGCAGAAAACATCAGCTTCGCCGTCATATGAAACACCTGTTTCACCCGATTATGGGCGATACCAACTACGGCGATTTACATCAAAACCGTGCGTTAATTGCCAATACGGGTTGTGACAGATTATTTCTCCATTCTCATTCCTTGCAATTTATTCACCCGAAAAATTTGCAAAAAATTGAAATAAACGCACCGCTTGATCAGCAGTGGTTAAGTTTGTTTGAACGGTTTGGGTGGGACTTTAAATAAGAAATAAGGCGTTCAAACTTCTGAACGCCTTATCAAAACATGAATTGGTTAAGGTTTAAATATATCACCGCTATCTAGAGATAGAAACCATATTTGAAACGGTAAAGTCACAATATCAGATGCTAAAGTGATTGGCGTTAGCGCTATGGCAGCAAGCGTAGAGCCAACACCATTTATTTGGTATTTTTCTGTCACTAATTTTACGGGAATGGCTCTTCTTAACTTACCTGACTCTGCAATTTGTATATCCGCTTTTTTGTAGAGTTGTCCTTGTAATGGGTATTGATGAACATATTGAGTGTTTTTTTGGCATTCAGGACAATAAGATTTAAAGCCTAATTGTTTTAATTTGGTAATTTCAGCCTGAGTATCTGCGGTAGTGTATGATATACCTGCGTTGGTTTTCCAGTTTTTTGCCTCTTTATCTAATTCGACTTGTAACCCATAGGTATTAAAAGTTTCCGGTAATTTTGCATCAATCAATGCTTTGATTTGCTTAGAGCTTTCTACGTCTGCAATAAACCAATATTTTTCGCCTATCATTACAAGCTGTTGGGTTGATTTTACCATGCCAAATGCAGTGAGATTATCTTCATCCACTTCGACCTTTTGGTTACCTGAAGATATGGGTTCGCGGTCCTCCCAATTAAGTAACGTAAAACAACCGGATAACAGCATGGTACTTAAACTTAAAAAGAGGATTTTGAGTAGTTTCATATACGACCTTAAATTGACTTGTTAAAAACAATAAGTAGTCAGCATAATGCAATCGGATTATTTGCGTCAATGAGAAATGATATCAATCAATAATCACCTTCAATATAGGCTTCAGACTATGATAGACTGCCACACTTTTTCTATATGTGAATTAATGTGATCCCTAATTTGTAAAATATCATCGTAAACTGACCGCTTGATCGGCAGTAACGCCTTTTTTACATTATTTCACGGGGATTTTATTAGACTTAACGAGGTTCAAAATGGATAATGCGCTTCTGAGTTTAACTCATGAACAGCAACAACAAGCCGTCGAGCAAATTCAACAATTGATGAGCCAAGGCGTAAGTAGCGGTGAAGCAATTGCAATCGTAGCGCAAAGGCTACGTGAAGGATATAAACAAGAAAAAAAGGAATAAATGATGAAAAAATCATTCGTAGTGTTGGTCGGTTTATTGTCAGCGGTAGCGTTGGCAAATACCGCCGGCGGGGAACAGCAGGGAAATCAACCGATGTTAAATTTGGCGGTGTACGATACCAGTACTCAGGTTGCGAAACCGCTTGGAACTCAATATTCAGTGAGTACAAAAGGCAGACAACTCTGTTGGGTAGCATTTAATATGCCGTTTAGTGCGAATAACAAGGTGATTGAAATTTTTCAATCTCCGGACAAAGCGACATTCAGTGATACCGTCGGCTTGGTTGTCTCTTCGGAAGATAAGTTGTGGCATAAAGTCAGTTCATCATTATCAAGCCAAAATAATGAATTTATTCAGAGATGCTGGGCATTTGATAAAAATGATCCGTTAGGCAAATATACTTTGGATATTCAAATCAACAATGTTCGTTTTGCTTCTCAAGAGTTTGAATTAGTGGAATAAACAAAAAGGTGCGGAAAGCACCTTTTTGTTTTATTGCGGATAAAACCGTTTGATCAGGTTGATATTTTTGCTCAGATATTCATCGCTATAAAAATAATCGATGCTTGCCGGAAGCGGGCGATCTAATATGCGGTATAGTTCGAGGTGGTTGGTAAGACGAATAAAATCCGCCAGCTGCTGTTCGACGCGATATTGTTCTTTCTCCGAGAGTGTGTGAAGGTTACAAGCGGTCAGTTTTTCGATTTCTTTTGCAATTTTTTCCGGATGACCGACAAAGTAACCGCGTTGCGCTTTACTTAAACCGCTTAACCACATACCGTCGGTTTTCGGCATCAGCTCTAATAATGTGATTAAATCGATCAGGCTGCCTTGCTTTAATTCGAATTCAAGTTCGCAGATCTCTTCTTGCCCCTGAGTGTTGCGGATCATGCCGCGATCGAATGCAATGTCGATTTGTGAGCTTTGAAAGCCAATCAGCCATTGTATACGGGTGAAATCCGTACTGAACGTGGGTTGCAGGCTTTGTTGTAGCTGATTTACGTCATCAAAAGGCAAATTAAACGTGGCAGCTAAACGGCGGAAATCAGGGTAAGCATCGGGTAAGTCCAAATTATACTCAGGGCGGATATGTAGCCCGCCGATAATTTCACCTTGAGTTTTTAAAGTCAGCTCGAAGCGCTCTTGTTTGTTGCGAACCCGCAATCCCATATGTTGACGAGCGAAGTATTGATCGGGTGAATCATAGTAAGTATTTTTCAGCGTATTCTTGCTCTGTTTTAATATCGGTAGCTGATTTAACCAATCCGTTAACCGCGGGATATTATTCGGCGTTAGGATAATTTTTAATTCGATCTCTTGTTCCATAAGCTCCTCTAGGATTTAAAACGGTATTCTGCTATATTTTAGACATCAATTTTCAGTATTCGGAACCCTGAAATCATACCGATTTTCCATTAAGTGTGTAAATAAATGTTTAATCAAATTCAAAAACAGCTGTATAAATTTGTTCAACGCGGTTTAGACAACCACCTGCGTCTTGCGGTCACCGGTTTAAGTCGCAGCGGTAAAACCGCTTTTATCACGAGCTTTGTCGACCAATTGTTACATATCAATACCGGCGACAATGCACACCTCAATTTATTTGCACCTGCCCGTAATAAACAAATAATCTCGGTTAAACGGGTAGAGCAGCACGATTTAACTGTGCCGCGTTTTGAATATGACAAAAACCGCGCTTGTTTTGAAAGTGAGCCACCTTATTGGTGTCCTTCGACGACCGGAATCAGCGAAATTCGGTTGGCAATTCGCTATCAACGTCAAGACAGCTTATTGCGCCACATTAAAGAAACCAGCACCCTTTATTTGGATATTTTCGATTATCCGGGCGAATGGCTGCTGGATTTACCGTTGCTGTCGCAGTCGTTCAAAGAGTGGTCACAAGCCCAGCAATTAGTGCATAAAGGTGATCGTGCGGAACTGGCGCAAACGTGGCTGAAACAGGTGAAACAATTAGATTTAACCGTGAAAGCTAATGAAAATCAGCTTGCCGATTTAAGTGAACAGTACACCGACTATTTATTGAAATGCAAACAAGCGGGAATGCAATATATCCAGCCGGGGCGTTTTGTGTTACCGAACACTGAGCGCGGCGCGCCGGTTTATCAATTTTTTCCGCTGTTGGATTTAAGCGAATCCGATTGGGAACGCTTGGAAAAAAGCCCGAACCACAGTATTTTTCACACGTTGAAAAAACGATATAGCTATTATCAACAGAAAATCGTTAAACCGTTTTATGAAGATTATTTTTCTCAATTCGATCGCCAAGTAATCTTGGCAGATTGCTTAACTCCGCTGAATCACAGTCAACAAGCCTTTATTGAGATGAAAATCGGTTTGCAGCAACTGTTTAAACATTTTCATTACGGCAACCGTTCGTTGTTCAGCCGCCTGTTTTCGTCAAATATTGATAAATTATTGTTTATCGCCACCAAAGCAGACCATATTACCAGCGAACAACTGCCGAATCTGGAAAGCCTCATGCGTCAGTTGGTGCAAGAAGGCGGGCGCCACGCCGAATTCGAGGGGATCGAAACCGGTTATCAGGCGATTTCCGCCATTCGTGCAACCGAGCCAGTTGTCGCCACCCAAAACGGGCAAAGTTTTAAAGCTATTCGCGGTGTACGCTCTTCAGATAAAAAATTGGTTACCCTTTACCCCGGTAGCGTCCCGAGCCGCTTACCTGATACAAGCTATTGGCAGAGCAATAAATTTGAATTCGACCAATTCGAACCGAAAAAAATTGACTTCGACCAACCTATTCCACATTTGAGAATGGATGCAGTATTACAGTTTATTTTGGCGGATGCGGTGAGTTAAACACCAAATTTTGCTGTGGTGTGATTACAGCTTTCTCGGATGTTGGCACAGGATAATTTTGAGCAACAAGCGGTCCGTTTCACGGAAAATTTTGCAAATTATTCGTTAAAACGGACCGCTTGTATCATAAAAAATGCGACCGTTCGGTCGCATTTTTGTGGTTATAACGAATAGCTCACTTTTCCGGATGTATTGATGTTTATTTTTTTATGCTGAATAAGTAACTGAATCATCTTTTCTGCATTATCTATTTTTAAATGTGATCGGATTGCATTCGATAATTTATCTTGATTACTTGGTTTATTTTTCCATTTATTTATGAAACCAAGTAGTTTAGTTAACTTTTCACTATTTTCTTTAGATAAGGGCGGTGTTTTTTCTTCTTTGCCAAACGGAGCATATTCTATTTTTGAACCGTTTTCCCTTAAAATATTATTTTGCTTGAATGTCTGAATAATCGATTTTATTTTTTCATCATCCAATTCAACATAATATCCTCTGGCACCACTGGTGATTACATTATTCAATGCCGTTAATGTTTTTGCTTTAGACATTATTACACGCGCTTTAATTTGAGATTGAAATTCATCGCGAGTGATGAATTTATAATTGCCGTTTTTCGATAATTCCTTTACTAACCCCTTCGCCGATAATTTTCGAATAATATTTACTACCGTACGTTCTACAACAGGTTGGCTGAATTCGGCAAGCTCATCTTTTAAAATATGCCGAGTGATAAAATCATTGAAATGCAGCTTATCAACTTCCTCGCTTTTTTCAAAAAAGACTATCCATGTTCCGACTTTATTAGTAAACGTTAACAGTGTATTTTCATTCGGATCTTCTGCTAATAATTGAGGCGCAGATTTAGCTTCAGAGGCGCTTAATAATGGCGGATTTTCTGTCTCTAACCTATTATTCTCCGATAATTGCTCTAATCTTACAATGCTATGACAATATTGATTATCTGTGATGTGTTCAATGACAACATCAAAATCGCCATCCCTCGATAAAATACAAATTTCCGCTTCTTTATCCTGTTCGGTAATTTTCCCCAAATAATATGTTAAATAAAAATCCAGTGCGTTTTTTCCGGTTTTTGCAATTCGTATAAAATGTACATTTTTACCGAAACGACATAGTGTTTCACAGAATTCTACCGGTAATGTTTTTTGTTGAAGTTTACCGAGAAATAGCCAAATAGAACAATTTTCGTCTAACGCATGAAAGTGGGATGGTTTAGGCTGGATATTTTCGAAGTCAATTAAAATATGTTTCATCTGTTATTCTCTTTTTTATTTATTATATATTCAGTGTGTGATGAATTAAAAACCGAATATACTTATTGTTAAATCATTAATATTTACCAATGATTTAATCTGTCTCCCCAAAAATAACACCCTAATTAGCGATAAAATGATCTCTATTTAGGGTGCTGTTTCAATATTATCATCCTTAGATTGTAAAATATTTGTCTGAAGTGACCGCTTGTATTATTTAATCACCTCAACTCCACCCATATACGGTTTCAATACTTCAGGTACCGTAATTGAACCGTCTGCATTTTGGTAGTTTTCAAGCACGGCAACAAGCGTACGTCCAACGGCTAAGCCTGAACCATTTAGGGTATGAACTAAGCGAGTTTTCTTATCCCCTTTCGCTTTGCAACGTGCTTGCATACGGCGAGCTTGGAAATCCCACATATTTGAGCAAGATGAAATTTCACGGTAGGTGTTTTGTGCCGGTAGCCACACTTCTAAATCGTAGGTTTTGCTGGAACCAAAGCCCATATCGCCAGAGCAAAGTAACATTTTGCGATATGGAAGATTGAGCAACTGCAACACTTTTTCTGCATGCCCTGTTAATTCTTCAAGGGCTTCCATTGATTTTTCAGGGGCGACGATTTGTACCATTTCCACTTTGTCAAATTGGTGCATACGGATTAAACCGCGTGTATCACGACCGTAAGAACCTGCTTCTGAGCGGAAACAAGGCGTGTGAGCGGTGAATTTTAATGGTAGGCTTTCTTCCTCTAAAATTTCATCACGCACAAGATTAGTGACTGGCACTTCAGCCGTTGGGATTAAAGCGTACGGTTTTTGTACCGCATTTGGATCTTGCCCTTCAAGCGGTTGAGTATGGAACAAATCTTCGCCGAATTTTGGTAATTGCCCTGTACCGTAGAGGGTGTCGTGGTTGACAAGATAAGGGACGTAAGTTTCCACATAACCGTGTTGTTCCGTGTGTAAATCTAACATAAATTGAGATAAGGCACGGTGTAAACGTGCAATACCACTTTTCATCACCACAAAACGACTACCGGTTAATTTAACACCGGCAGGGAAATCCAAACCGCCTAAGCCTTCGCCTAAGCTCACGTGATCTTTGATTTCAAAGTCAAATTGACGTGGTGTTCCCCAACGAGAAACTTCAAGGTTTTCGCTATCATCTTTACCCACAGGCACTTCATCAGCAGGTAAATTCGGAATGGTTAATAATAAATCACGGATTTCCGCTTGGACTTTATCTAATTCCACTTTTGCCGAATCCAATTCCGTTCCCATTGAATCCATTTCTGCCAGTAATGCAGTAATATCTTCGCCGCGCGCTTTTGCCATACCGATGTTTTTAGAACGGACATTGCGTTCCGCTTGAAGATTTTCCGCTTTGACTTGCAATGCTTTGCGTTGTTCTTCAAGGTTGGTAACACGAGCAACATCAAGGTTGAAGTTACGTTTGAGTTTTAAAATTTGTGCGACTTCATCAAGATTAGTACGCAGAAGGTTTTGGTCGATCATGTTGAATCCTTAATTTTTTTGCAAATTTTTTGTTATTGATGACCGCTTGTTAGCCACGCTGCGCATTTTTCATAATGCGCTGTTTCGCCACTTGCCATTCGCGGTCTTTAATGTCTTCACGTTTATCGTGCAGTTTTTTCCCTTTTGCCAAGCCGATTTTGATTTTCGCCCAGGCATTTTTCCAATAAAGAGAGAGGGCAACGACGGTAAATCCGTCACGACTGACTTTGCCGTACAGGGAATCCAATTCACGACGGTTTAATAATAATTTACGGGTTCGAGTCGGGTCGGAAACAATGTGGGTAGACGCCATATTTAACGGTGTAATCATTGCACCGAACAAGTAAGCCTGACCGTCACGGAAAATCACATAACTATCCCCGATATTCGCTTTACCTGCACGTAGTGCTTTCACTTCCCAACCTTGCAACTCAAGCCCAGCTTCAATTTCATCTTCAATAAAATATTCGTGACGCGCACGTTTATTTAAGGCGATGGTATTTGATGCCACTTTGGGTTTTTTTGCCATAGTTTTGAATTTGTGAGAAAAAAATTGCAAAGATTGTACCTTAATTTCATCAAGGTTTGAATTTAAAAGCGCGGAGATTTGGTGAAGAATTTGTAAAATTGTTTCCAAATAACACCGCTTGCAGAGGATTTATGATAAGTCGTTGGTGTGCCACATGCTTCGGAATTCAAATAGCTATTTGGATTTCGACTTATTCCGGCTAATTTTGACTGCAAGCGGTCGTTTTTACGGATTATTTTGCAAATAACCTTGCATTAATTCTGCCCAATTTTGTTCGGTAAAATGAATACCGAGTCGCCCCTTTTCTTTATGGAATGAGCGCAACAGTCGGTCTAAATTCGCCTGCTTCCAGCCGTCGCCTTGCTGAATTCGGCATTTATCAAAATCGATTAACCAAAATTTGCCTTGTTGATCGAGCAAGATATTGTGAATGTTGAGATCGGAATGATGAACGTGATGATCGTGTAACTGCCGAATGAGGGCGCCGATTTGTTGATATTGCTCGCCGGTTAGGGATTGTGTTTGTAAGTATTGGCTGAGATCTTGCGTCTCGTCAATTTTTTCCAACAAAATATCCGCTTGATAAACGCAACATTGCCGTGTGATTTTCACTGCAATCGGGCGGGGAACGGGCAAATTCCAACGGTGCAGTTGTTGTAATAAGGCAAACTCTTTCATTGCACGGGTATTTTCATTACCGTTAAACCAATAGCGGTCTTTGACGAATTTTCCGAACAATCCGCCACGATAATAATGACGCAATACACTGTTTACGCTGAGTTCCGCTTGGGTATTGAGAAACCATGTGGTTCCTCTGCCTTTTGCGCAGCCCAACAAGCGGTCGGATTCATCGAATGTTTTGCAATCCAGCAGGTTTTTTATGAAAGATTGCTGCTCGCCGGTGACAATATCATCATTAAAGTGGTAATAATTCATGCTATTTTTCTGTTTGATTGTAAACGAAACGATTTTACACGATTTTGGCTTGGTTCGTTGTATTTTTAGGGTAATTTGATAGAATCTTTCGCCTAAAATTTTAAAGGAACCCCCATGAGTAATATTTCCCCGGAAGCCCGAAGCGTAAACAGTGTATTGCGTCATTATTATCGTGGCGGATTGTTCGGAAAATTCGTCAAAGACCGCTATTGGTTTAACGGTAATGAAAATACCCGTGCAATGAAAGA
>NZ_JBGXYA010000073.1:0-3746 GCF_041814905.1 Glaesserella sp.
GGTTTTAAAGGAAAGAAATAATGAAACAACATCTCTATCAAGTTATTGTGAAATGGGTTGGAAATTTAGGCTCGGGTACCTCATCTTATACTACCTATGGGAGGGATTTTATTGTTTCGGCATCTCATAAACCCGATATTTTAGGTTCCTCCGATCCTGCTTTTCGTGGCGACAAAACTCGTTGGAATCCCGAAGATATGTTATTGGCATCCATTTCCGCCTGTCATAAATTATGGTATTTACATTTTTGTGCGGTCAATAACATAGTTGTGTTGGAATATTGTGATGAGGCAATCGCAGTGATGGATGAAGGCAGTTCCGAACAAGCAGGGCGTTTCCTTTCAGCGACATTAAAACCTCGTGTGCGAATTTCGAAAGAGTCGGATGTAGATAAAGCATTAGCATTACACAAAAATGCACATCAGGCGTGCTTTATTGCAAACTCACTCAATTTCCCTGTGGAATGTGAAGCTACTATTGAAAAAGATTCAATTTAAAATCAAACGGTGCGTTAAAACGCACCCTACAAGAGAAAAGAAAAATGACAACACAAAACTTCCTCGCCGAGATCGGCACAGAAGAGTTGCCACCGAAGGCACTCAAAAAATTAGCGACCGCATTTGCGGAGAATGTTGAAGCGGAATTAAACCAAGCGGGTTTGAGCTTTGACAAAGTGGAATGGTTTGCAGCACCACGCCGTTTAGCGGTGAAAGTGTTGGGGCTTGCGACAGCACAGTCGAGCAAAGAAGTGGAAAAACGTGGTCCGGCGGTGTCGGCGGCGTTTGATGCGGAAGGTAAGCCGACCAAAGCGGCGGAAGGCTGGGCGAAAGGCTGTGGTATTACCGTTGAGCAAGCAGAGCGTATTGCTACTGATAAAGGCGAATGGCTGGTTCACCGTGCGGTGATCGAAGGTCAGCCGACTAAAAACTTGTTGGTAGGCATTATCAGCCAAGCATTGGCGAAATTGCCTATTCCAAAAACAATGCGTTGGGGCGATAAAACCGAACAGTTCGTGCGTCCGGTTCACACTGTAACCTTATTGTTGGGCGATGAGCTGATCGAAGGCGAAATTTTAGGCGTAGCCAGTGGTACAACCGTTCGTGGTCACCGTTTCTTAGGTGAGCGTGAGTTCCAAATCAGCCACGCCGATCAATACCCTGCGTTGTTAAAAGAAAAAGGTTCCGTGGTTGCGGATTTCAACGAGCGTAAAGCGTTAATTCTTGCAAAAGCCCAAGAAAAAGCGACCGCTTTAGGTGGCGTGGCGGATATTGAAGAAGACTTGTTAGACGAAGTGACGTCTTTGGTGGAATATCCGAACGTGTTAGCGGCGAAGTTTGAAGAGCGTTTCCTTGCTGTGCCTGCGGAAGCCTTAGTTTACACAATGAAAGGCGACCAAAAATACTTCCCGATTTATGATAAAGACGGCAAATTGCTACCGCACTTTATCTTTGTGTCGAACATCAACCCTGAAGATCCAAGCAAAATTATCGAAGGAAATGAAAAAGTGGTTCGTCCACGTTTGACCGATGCAGAGTTCTTCTTCAAAACCGACTTAAAACAGCGTTTGGAAGATCAGTTACCACGTTTAGAAACCGTGTTGTTCCAACAACAACTCGGTACGTTGCGTGACAAAACCGCTCGCATTGAACAACTTGCCGGCGAAATTGCAAAACAAATTGGTGCAGATGAAACCAAAGCGAAACGTGCCGGCTTGTTGTCGAAATGTGACTTAATGACCAATATGGTGTTTGAGTTTACCGATACGCAAGGCGTAATGGGTATGCACTATGCTCGTCACGATGGTGAAGACGAGGAAGTGGCAGTCGCGTTAAACGAGCAATATATGCCACGCTTTGCAGGCGATGAGTTACCGAAATCCTTAGTAGCTTGTTCAGTGGCATTAGCAGACAAAATAGATACGCTAGTCGGTATCTTTGGAATTGGACAAGATCCAAAAGGAGATAAAGACCCATTTGCTTTACGAAGAGCAACGTTAGGTATTTTACGGATTATTATTGAAAGGAAATTACCATTAGATATCTCTGAATTAGTTAATAACTCAGCTAAAATTTATTTAGATTTTGTAAAAACTAATTTAGACAAAATAGATATTAATAAATCTGAATTGGTTGGTAATGTTAAAAATTTAGAAGAGAATCAATTAATCCTTTCTAAAAGTTTATTGTTGTTTGTTCAAGATAGAAATGAACTCATTATTAATCCAGCGACGATTAAACGTATTGTACATTTTATGTTAGGTCGTTTCCGTGCATGGTATCAAGATGAAGGTATTGCAGTGGACGTTATCCAAGCAGTACTTGCCCTTAATCTAACCCGTCCAATGGATTTTGAGTCTCATGTGCGTGCAGTGTCGCATTTCCGCACCTTAGACAGTGCAGAAGCATTGGCGGCAGCGAATAAGCGTGTGAGCAACATTCTTGCCAAAGCTGATGTCGCAATAGGTGCAATCGATCTTACCGCTTGTGTCGAACCTGCGGAAAAAGCGTTGGCGGAAGCGGTGATTGCACTCGAAAAAGAAGTGCAACCGTTGATCGCTCAAGGTGACTACACGGCAGTTCTCGACAAATTGGCAAGTTTACGCCAGCCTGTCGATAGCTTCTTCGACAATGTAATGGTGAATGCGGAAGATCAGAAACTGCGTCAAAACCGTTTAGCGATTTTAAATACGCTACAAAACTTATTCTTACAAGTGGCGGATATTTCGTTGTTACAATAAAACAAGACAATCAGACCGCTTGTACAAGCGGTCTTTTTTCAATAAAAATTTGCAAACACAAAGAGGTAAAAATGTCAGTCAAAAGCGAAGTATTATTTAGCAATCAGTGGGACGTACGTATCAGCGATCCCGGGTTAGAAGGGGCGTTAAGCCATTATTTTGAAACAGTTTATTTAAATTTAACCGCCCATATTGACGAAGAAAAAGTGAGCTATGAGTTCACTCGCAAAGTTGAAAAAGAGGTACAAACTCACTGCATTTTCCACAATGTTGATGAACTGTTTAAATTTTTAGCCGAATATCTTGGACCTGTTGCACTCGGTAATATCGGTGTCAAAATCGGTAAATTAGGCTTAGCGTAATTGTCTATGACCAATCCCCTTTACCACCAAACCCAACCGTATTGGGACTTTCTACGCATTGAAAAGCAAGCAAGCCCCCATACGCTCAGCAATTATCAACGTCAGCTACAAGCGGTTTGCGAAATGCTGGAGCAAAAGCAAGTGACGGCTTGGCAAGAGGTTGAGGCGTCAACGGTACGCTGGATTTTGTCACAAAGCCACAGACAAGGTTTGAGCGCAAAAAGTATCGGGCTTAGGTTAGTGGCATTACGTCAATTTTTGGCGTTTTTGGTTAAGCAGGGCAAGCTGAAAGCCAATCCTGCATTAGGGATTAAATCTCCGAAGGTCGGTAAACATTTACCTAAAAATATTGATGCGGAACAAGTTGCGCAATTGCTGAATATTGAGAGCGATGAACCGCTTGCCGTTAGAGATTTGGCGATGATGGAGCTGATGTATAGTTCCGGGCTGCGTCTTTCCGAGCTGCAAGCGTTGGATTTAGGCGATATGGATTTATCCGTCGGAGAAGTACGTGTGTTAGGGAAGGGAAATAAAGAGCGGATTGTACCGATTGGCTCGAAAGCGTTAGCGGCGATACGTCATTGGTTGACGGTGCGTAAAACATTTAAACCGAAAGATTATGCGTTGTTTTTAAATCGGCAGGGCAA
>NZ_JBGXYA010000074.1:0-5547 GCF_041814905.1 Glaesserella sp.
CACACTGAGCTGAGTCATAAATAACCTTATTGATTTAAAAAGAAAATAACGGGGTGCATTTTACGTTAAAAAAGAATGCAACGTATAGACCATAAGTTGTAAAAAAAATTTAATTGAGTAAATATCACTTGACTAAGCAACCCGTTATAAACACAACAAGCGGTCGGTTTTCCTTCAAAATTTGCAAATTTTGGGGTGAAACCGACCGCTTGTTTTATTTGGCTATTATAAGAGACTGTCCGCCTTAGTGAGCGTTATCGCCTCCGATTTTGGCATATTTTGCTTCGTCAAACTCCGGTAACGGTTTATGTTCACTGGCAAGGAACGTATAGATGACCGGCAAGACGAACAAGGTAAAGAGCGTACCGATACCCAAACCGGCAACAATCACCATACCGATACTGAAACGCGCCACCGCACCGGCGCCTGCCGCATAAAGTAACGGAATCAAGCCCGCAATCATCGCCGCCGTCGTCATCATGATCGGACGTAAACGAATGGTTGCCGCATGGAAAATCGCTTCACTGCGCGATTTGCCGTGAAGAAGTTGCTCTTCTTTCGCCACTTCACACATCAAGATACCGTGTTTGGTGATTAAACCGACAAGCGTAATCAACCCAACCTGAGAGTAAATATTCAGTGTTGAACCGGCAACCCCCTGAATGCCAAGGATGTTCATCACTAATAACGCGCCGCTGATTGCCAACGGAACAGAAACCAAGATCACCAACGGATCGCGCCATGATTCAAATTGAATCGCCAACACGATATAGATAATGACCACCGCCAAGGCAAAGGTAAACATCATTGCATTACCTTCTTGAACGTATTGGCGTGCTTCGCTTAAGAAGTCGTACTGATAACCTTGCGGTAAGCTTTGATCCAATTCCGCTTTTGCCCAGTTGACCGCATCACCGATTGACCCCGACACAACGCCTGAAATGGTGGCGGAGTTAAGTTGGTTCATACGTGATAATTTTGACGGCTGGGTAGTGAGCTCCATCTTCACAAATGAGCCGAGGGGAATCGATGCACCGCTGCTCGTCGTCACATAATATTTCATCAAATCTTCCGGATTGAGACGATCTTGACGAACCGCTTGCGACACGATTTGATAAGCGCGGGAATCAATATCTACACGGGTAATGGTTGCGCCTGAAAGGAAAGCGCCGAGCGAGTTACTGACTTGCTGCATGGTTACGCCGTAGGTTCCCATTTTTTCACGATCAAAGGTCATATTCATGGTCACCGTATCAAATTTTAAATCTAAGCTTGAGAAGAAAAATTGACCCGATGCCTGCGCTTTTTTCAAGAAATCCGCCGCCACTTCCGCCAATTTGGAATAATCATTTGCAGAAGTAATCACCACGGAGAACGGTAGACCGCTTTCTCCCGTTGAAATTTCAGGGAAAGAGATGGCATTCACGTTCATCGCGACGATGTCTTTACCCAATGCCGCCACGTCTTGTGAGATTTGTGCCTGACTACGATCTCGATCATTCCAATCTTTAAGTGAAATCACGGTAAAGGCACTGTTATACCCGTTAAAACCGGCAACATTCATCACGGCGGAGACTTCCGGAATTTGGCGCACCTTCTCTTCAAACGGTTTAAGCGCTTCTTGAGTATAATCCAAGTTGGTATTTGACGGACCGGTAGAGAATCCGATAACAACGCCACGGTCTTCCGTCGGAGCCACTTCAGTAGAAAGTGAACCAAATAAAAACGGTAATGTGGTAAAAATCGCCACCGCAAAGATCAACATAAAGCGACGCACGGACATCACCATCGTCAACATATTGGTATAACAGGACGTCATTTTATCCAACATGCGATGAATAAATCGGACAAAGCGCCCTTCTTCGCCCTCTTTATGCTCTTTTAAGACACGGCTTGACATCATCGGAGAAAGCGTTAACGCCGCAATTCCCGAAATAACCACCGCACCGGCAAGGGTGAGTGCAAATTCTTTAAATAAAGAGCCCGTTACCCCTGTCATTAACGCCATCGGAGAATATACCGCCGCTAAGGTGATCGTCATCGAAATGACCGGTAAGGCAATTTCACGTGTACCGATAATCGCCGCATCAAATGGCGTTTTCCCTTCTTTTACGTGGCGTTCTACGTTTTCCAATACGACAATCGCATCATCCACCACAAGCCCGATCGCTAAGATCAACGCGAGAAGCGTTAATAAGTTGATGGAGAAGCCCATCATTTGCAGAATGAACAACACCCCAATCAATGAAATCGGGATAGTAATAACCGGCACAATCATTGCTCGTAGGGATCCTAAGAACAGGATAATAACGACCAACACGATCACGGTTGCTTCACCGATAGTTTTCACCACTTCTGCAATCGAGCTGTTAATCGCAATGGTTTTGTCGTACATAATTTGCCCATCGATTGAGGCAGGTAAGTTTTTCTGTAGCTGCTCAAACATAGGGTAAATATTTTTTGCCACAGTAAGTGTATTTGCCGTTGTTGCGGCGGTAACAGCCAATACGACAGCTTCTTTACCGTCTGCCGTTGAACGGGCGGAATCTGAAGATTTGTCCAACTCCACGGTTGCCACATCTTTTAACTTGATTTGTTGACCGTCCGAGGTGGTGGAGATCGTCACGTTTTCCAGCTCGGAAACGGAAGGCGTGGTGGACTCCACTTTATTTTTATAAATGGTGTAATAACCGTTTGCATTGCCTGCTGCCGTTTGTAAGTTATTAGCGTTGAGCGAAGATAAGACGGTCGCGCCCGACAAATTATAGGCAGCCATTTTGTCCGGATCCAACCAAATACGCAAACCGAATGTGGAACCACCAAAAACATCCACGCTTGACACCCCGTTTACCGTAAAAAATTGCGGCTTAACCACACGGTTAATGTAGTCGGTTACCTGCGACGAATTCAATTCATCCGACACAAAACGGATAAACATCATTTGATCCATCGAACCGGTAGAAACACTGATACTCGGATCATCGGCTTCACTCGGCAGATTCGAACGAATTGCATTGACCTTCGCCGAAATATCGGAAAGCGCTGCATTCGGGTCGGTGTTTAACTTCATTTTTGCCGTTACCGTCGTGGTACTCGGTTCACTAGATGACGTCATGTAGTCAATATTATCCGCCTGTGCAACCGCTTCCTCAATTTGTGAGGTAATCAGCGCTTGCATCAAACTTGAATCTGCCCCTGAATAATTGACCTCAACGGTCACAATGGATATCGTCATTTCAGGATATTCACGCACCTGTAAACTACTGATCGATTGTAAGCCCAAAATGGTAATTAAAAGGCTGATACAGACCGCCAACACAGGACGTTTAATAAAAATATCGGTAAATTTCACAGCTTACCTCGCTATAATTTGGTATTGGTTGCAGGAGCCGTTACCCCGACAGGTTCTTGCTCGGAAATGATCACTAATGAATTATTACTTAAACGTTGCATCCCGCCGGTGACAATCACATCACCTTTTTTCAACCCTTTACTCAGCTGTGAATAAATTCCTCTACGATCCTTGGTTTTCACCTCAGCCTGTTTAACACGATAGATTTTATCCGGCACCAAGCTCGGATTTTGCTCAACCATTTTACTCACGATCGCTTTATCTTCCTCAGACAACGGCTGTAATACATATACGCTCTCACCATACATGGTATAGGCGACGGCAATTTGAGGAACCACCGTCTGTTCATATAACGTAGGCAATGCGACATTTAAACGAGCAAACATACCTGACAGTAATTTATCCTGCCCTTCCTCAACCACGGCTTCCAAATTAATTAACCCGGTGGATTTGTCTACCGCAGGATCAATCGCAATAATACGTGCCGGGAAGGTTCTACCCGGTAAAGCATCAATAGTCGCCGTCACTTTTTGACCGATAAAGATACTTTCTAAATCCGTTTGCGGCAGAGTGAAGCGAATTTTCATCGAGCTCTGATCTTCTACGCGTACAATTTCCGTACCTGCCGTAATATATTGCCCGACATTGACATTCACAATACCGGCAATACCGTCGAAAGGCGCATAGATTTGGCGACGCGCGATCTCTGCTTTCAACGATTCAATGGTTGCCACCAGCTGGTTATAGGTCGATTGTGCCGAATCCAAATCTGCCTTCGATGCACTGTTTGACGCGACAAGGTTACGGTAACGGTTATAGCTGGCTTGTGCTGCCGGTAACTGTGCTTCACTGGCTTTTAAACTTGCACGTTCCACCGAACTGTCAATTTCAACCAACAGTTGACCTTTTTTCACTTTCTCACCGGATTTCACCAATACCTTGGTGACTGAACCGGCGGTTTGTGCACTAATCATCGCACCTTGATTCGGACGAATAGAACCAACGGCAGAAATAACCGGGGTCCATTCACGTCCGCTCACTGTCATTACCGTGACAGGGTTAACGGATTCCGGCATATGTAATGCCGCTTCCGCTTTTTTACTCGCGATAAATTGTTGCATGCCGACCACACCGCCGAATACGATGAGGACAATCAACAAGATCAACACCATAACAAATTTCTTGCCTCTACCTATTGGCTTCTGTGCTTCTGTTGTCATAATTTCTCCATATAAATTTTGATTAAATCGTTATTGCTTTCCAAGTTCGAAGAACGGTTTCTTCCAAAACCGCCTCAGAATAGACTTCACCTAATATAAGTTGCTGACGCATCAGCTCCCAAACCGTATGCATGCTGATGGCAAATAGCACAAACGGAGGTAGCAACGCAATCACACCGCTTTCTTGCCCTTGCCTCACAAATTTATTCCATGTAGTCTCTTCCGATTTCAAACATTCCAACATGATCGTTTGAAACTGCGGCAATGATTCGTATTGGTGGATATTTTTGACAATATCCGGTTTGCTCAACATAAATTGCCACGTATCACGCCACATCTGCTTATACTGTTCAAAAAGCGGTAAGGTCGGATCATGTTTACTGTCCACTGCCGTATGAAAAGCATCAAAAAGGTATAATACAAGCTGCTGTAACAAACTTTCTTTGTCTTTAAAATATAAATAAATCGTCCCCACGGAGACACCGGCTTCTTTAGCTATTTTATGCGTAGATATATTTTGCACACCTTCTTTTGCCATTAACCGATCTGCAGCATTTAGAATGCGAACGGCAACTTCATTTCGCGGTAGAATTTCGTCAAACATAAAAAAATGGACCTGTTAAGGTTACTGAACGGTCGTTCATTTTACTGTTAAAATATTTTTTTCGCAAAAGATTAAAATCAAGGTTTTGTAAATAATAGCTTTGCGCAAACGTTTGCTTTATAATCTCGCCGTTTTTTAATTCCTCGCGATGTTAAGCGAGGAATTTCACTTTTTAATTTGATATCAAAGGAACAAACATAATGACTTATCGTCCTATCCAGCAAGCATTATTAAGTGTGTCTGACAAAACAGGCATCGTTGAATTTGCCCAAGGCTTAGTTCAACGTGGTGTAAAACTACTCTCAACAGGCGGAACAGCAAAATTACTCGCAGACCGCGGTTTACCCGTGACCGAAGTATCGGATTACACC
>NZ_JBGXYA010000075.1:0-25233 GCF_041814905.1 Glaesserella sp.
AAATATCGGGTTTATGAGATGCCGAAACAATAAAATCCCTCCCATAGGTAGTATAAGATGAGGTACCCGAGCCTAAATTTCCAACCCATTTCACAATAACTTGATAGAGATGTTGTTTCATTATTTCTTTCCTTTAAAACCCCAGATAATACTCAGCAGAGTAGGACATTATCATTTTGAATTTTTGCAAATTTCAGACAAAATCTGACCGCTTGTTTGCTCTCTCACTTCGTTTTCACTACTGCCAAATCTCCCCTAATCCCTCAAGGCTCAAAGAGGGGGATTAGATCGGGAGAACTTCCTATTCATCTGAAAAATTAAAAATCATTTTGAAGAACTTCGATATTTAATCTTCATCTGAACCAGTTCCCCTCTTTAGCAAAGAGGGGTTAGGGGAGATTTGGCAGAAGCTATTTCCGAAGAAATTACGCTATTTTTCTTCTGCTTTTATCTCACTCAAATACTGATAAATTGCTTCCACTACACCATCAATATTTGTCATTACACTATGATTATCAAATCTCATCACCGTAAAACCGAGAGAATTTAGCTCCGTATCTCGTAAACGATCTTTTTCTTGATAATCCGGCTCATAATGCTGGCTACCGTCTAGCTCAACCACTAACTTTGCTTTCAAGCAATAAAAATCCACAATATAACTTAAAAGGGGCTTTTGTCGATTAAAGTGAAATCCTAACAGCTGATCCCGATTTATCCTGTGCCATGACTTACGCTCCGCTTCCGTTTGTGTAGAGCGTAATTTTTGCGAAAGTGGTTTGAGATCTCTTGAGTAAGGTTTCATCGTTTTAGTTAATTATGCTCTTTGTCATCACTTCTGCCAAATCTCCCCTAGCCCCTCTTTGCTAAAGAGGGGGATTAGATCGGGAGAACTTCCTATTCATCTGAAAAATTAAAAATCATTTTGAAGAACTTCGATATCTAATCTTCATCTGAACCAGTTCCCCTCTTTAGCAAAGAGGGGCTAGGGGAGATTTGGCAGAACCTATTTCCGAAGAAATTACGCTATTCTTCTTCCGCTTTTATCTCACTCAAATACTGATAAATTGCTTCCACTACATCATCAATATGAATAATCTGTTTAAAATGCATCCAACTCAATTCGAGACGCACTGCGTCACGATTTGGAAACGTTTGGCGAACTTGGTTTTTCGCCTGTTCGATAATTTGGGCGATGGTGAGGATTAAGTTGTCGGTGGTGGTTTGAAGATTATTCATCTTTTAGTTCCAAATACTTTAATTTTTCACCACTTGGTACTACAAATAAGTAACCTTATTATTCTCCATATTAAAGTTTAATACTTTAGCATTACGTAATTTATTGATAATTTTGATTACTAATTTTTCAGCCTCTTCCCAATCAAGAGATTTCAAATCCGTCTGGTTATACACATTATTACGTAATGTAAGTAAATTATTAGGATAATGTTTTAATTCAGTTTTAGTCATATAAGACTGGTATTGCAAAAAGGCTTGTTCAATCAATATTTTTCTACTATCACTTTTATACTCTATAGAATTTAAATAAATTACTTTATTATTTTCTATTTTAATCAAGCCAGCTGAAATAAGTAAATTAACCACTTTTTGTATTTTCTGTATTTCTTTACTTTTATCCAGTGCTTTTAGGCAAGTTTTGTTATGGATATTATTTCGCAAACTTTCTAACTTAGAAGGAAGATTGGTCACATTAATTCCAGCCATAAAATTAACATACTCATTAAATGCCTGTTTTATAGGTTCTTCCTCTATCGTTATTGATTCATTAGGCTTAATTTCTTCAATAATAGGAGTATGTCTAACGCAAACTCTTGAGTTTTTCTGCTGCTGAATAAATGAACAAACCCCGTCATAGCCTTTATCTTTAGAAAAAATATGAAACTCAACATTTTTATCTACCGTCACATCCAACTTACCTAAATAATAAGCGATATGAAAATCCACATTATTTTTCGCAATATCTTTTACTGTAATCAATGTAATCTGTAATTCATCATTAAATTTTTCTGACAAATGAATTTCTGTTTGATTACTTGATGCACCAATAAATAGAAAAATACGGTTATATTTTTGTAATTCTAAACCATCTAGAGAATTTAAATTCTCATAATCAATAAAAGCATACTTCATATTTTCCCTTAGATACCAAAACTAAAAGTGCGGTCTTTTTATGTAAATTTTTAGTGAAATTCGACCGCTTGTTATTTTATTTCTCACTTCGGTTTCACTTCTACCAAATTTCCCAACTCCAACACCACTCTCTCATCTTCCAATACCAACGCAGGAATACCGATATAACCATTTGCTTTGGCGTGATCAAAAGCAGGGTGGCGATCACGCAATCTGAGAAACGGTTTAAAATTTGCACCGCTTTGGGTAATATCCACAGCTTCGTAGTCCACGCCTAAACGTTGTAATTCAGCAACAAACGGGGCGGTGTCGGGGCACCAATGGGCAAAGTATAAAACTGGTTTAGTCATGATATTATCCCTTCCTATTTTTTTATCTCTTGTTGCACCGCTAATGCTGTTGGGTTTGGTGTTGGTTCAGCAATTTTCGTTAGACGATTGCGATCCGTATGATGGAACGGTTCAGGATAATTCGGGATAATCATTACTGTATCTTGTTCGTAAGACCAAGTGCCGTCATCATTGATTTTTACCTTAATGGTATAGCTTTCTGTGGTAAAGTTTTGCTCAATAAATGGGTTTGAAATAATACCGTTTGTCAGTGAACCTCTTACTGCCTTTACGGTAAATTCTTTCGCATCAGCCGGTGCATTCCCTGTCGCCATTACCGTTTGCCCGCGCGGAATACTTAAAGTCAGAATAATATTACCGGTTGCAGGCTCCCATAACCAATAACCGACCTGATCGTGAAAAGTTTCCACTTCGTTCGGTTGAACAATACGTGTGTGATAACGTAAACCGTAGAATAACTGAGGACCGTTGGTTTGCGCATCAATAGGTTGCAATTCATAACGCTCTAGATAAGGATCTTTTTCCGGTCCTTCCGCTTTTGGATTAATATCCAAGCCTCGCTTCCCTTCCCAAATTCCAGCCATCGCAGCAAGCGGTCCTAAATTTGCTAAGGTATTTACATCAGGCTCTGCTTCGGTATAAATATCCGTCGGATATTGATAATCTTTCATTGTATTATCCTCATTAAGCTAAAGTGCGGTCTGTTTTTTGACAGTTTTGCAGAATTATTTTTTACAACCCGGGAACCCTAACGCTTCACGGCTTGCGTAGTATGCTTCCGCCACGCCTTTGGTTAAGGTGCGAATGCGTAAAATGTAGCGTTGGCGTTCGGTCACAGAGATCGCTTTGCGAGCGTCGAGTAAGTTAAAGCTGTGTGCGGCTTTTAAGATACGTTCGTAAGCCGGTAATGGTAACGGTTTTTCTAGTGCCAATAATTCTTGCGCTTCTTTTTCGTATTGATCGAAGCAGTAGAATAAGAAATCCGTATTCGCATATTCAAAGTTGTAAGTAGATTGCTCCACTTCGTTTTGGTGGAACACATCGCCGTAAGTGGTTTTACCAAGCGGACCGTCCGACCAAACAAGATTATATACGCTGTCCACGCCTTGAATGTACATTGCTAAACGCTCTAAGCCGTAAGTGATTTCGCCTGTTACCGGTTTACACTCTAAACCGCCCACTTGTTGGAAGTAGGTAAATTGGGTGACTTCCATACCGTTTAGCCACACTTCCCAGCCTAAGCCCCAAGCCCCTAGCGTTGGGTTTTCCCAGTTGTCTTCCACAAAACGAATGTCGTTTTGCGTTGGGTCAAAACCTAGCATTTTCAGGCTGTCTAAATAGAGTTCTTGAATGTTATCTGGTGATGGTTTGATCACCACTTGGAATTGATAGTAGTGTTGTAAACGGTTCGGGTTTTCGCCATAGCGACCGTCAGTCGGGCGACGTGAAGGCTGAACATAAGCAAACGCCATCGGCTCAGGGCCTAAGGCACGCAAACAAGTCATCGGGTGGGATGTACCCGCACCGACTTCCATATCGAATGGTTGAACAACGGTGCAACCTTGGTTCGCCCAATAATCTTGTAGGGCTAAAATCATACCTTGGAAAGTTTTCACGTTAAATTTCGCTGTCATTGTCTTTTTCCTAAAAATTCATTCAAAAATGCGGGCTATTATAGCCGACAAGCGGTCAGATTTTGGGAATTTTTTGCAATTTATAAAGAAAAAGAGCAAGGTTTTTCGCCTTGCTCTTTGATAGAAAATAAAATTATGGAGCCGGGTAGAAGGTATTTGACCCCGGGCCGACCGGTAAACCGAGTACGAATACCCAAATGAAGAAGAGTAATGTCCAACCGACAAGGAATAAGAAAGAGTATGGAATCATCATTGCCATGAGGGTTCCGACACCGGTATCTTTCTTATAGCGCACTGCAACAGCCATAATTAAACCGAAGTAGCTCATCATTGGCGTGATGATATTCGTTGATGAGTCTCCGATACGGTATGCCGTTTGAATAATTTCAGGCGCATAGCCGACTAACATCAGCATCGGCACAAAAATCGGTGCGGTTAATGCCCACTGTGCGGAAGCCGATGAAATCATTAGATTAATGAACGTACAGATGAAGATAAATCCAATGAAGAGTAATGGACCGGTTAGTCCTAAATCCGTTAAGAGTTGTGCGCCTTTGACTGCCACAATTGAACCTAAATTCGTCCAACCGAAAAAGGCTACAAATTGTGCGGCAAAGAAGACCAGTACAATGTACATTCCCATTGAGCCCATGCTGCTAGACATCGCTTTCACCACATCTTGATTACCTTTCATGGTGCCCGCCACACGTCCGTAAATATAACCCGGAATCGCAAAGAAGATAAAAATGAAGACGACAATACCGTGTAAGAATGGTGAACCCGCAACTAATCCAGTTTTCGGATTACGTAAGATACCGTCTGCCGGGACAACAGACCAAGCCAATAGTAATGAAAAAATCAGCATGGCAACGCCCGCCCATACTAAGCCTTTTTTCTCTTGAGCGGTCAGTTTTTCGATTTTATTGTCAAGAACAGAGGTGTCAGAGGCATCGTTTGGATTATATTTACCTAATTGAGGTTCAACAATCTTCTCTGTCACAAAGTAACCGATACCGGACACCAAGAAAGTACTGATAAACATAAAGTACCAGTTCGCCTCAGGACCAACCACATAGTTTGGATCGATTAAACGAGCCGCTTCTTGGGTAATCCCTGAAAGAAGAGGATCTACGGTACCAAGCAATAAATTTGCACTATACCCGCCTGAAACCCCGGCAAAGGCAGCTGCCAAACCGGCAAGCGGATGACGACCTAATGCATGGAAAATCATTGCCGCTAACGGAATCAGCACGACATAGCCAAGTTCTGCAGCAGTATTTGACATCACCCCTGCAAATACCACCGTAAAGGTCACTAATTTTTTCGGTGCACCGATCACCAAACCGCGCAGCGCTGCCGAAATCATGCCTGACGCTTCGGCGATTCCGACGCCAAGCATGGCGACCAAAACCGTTCCTAAAGGCGCAAAACCTGTAAAGTTTTTCACCAAACTACTGACCATATAAGCAACACCTTCGGCACTTAATAGGTTGCGCACTTCAATTGCACCTTTTGCCGCAGGGCGCGGGTCTTGAACACTCACACCCATGGAAGACAAAATGGCGGAAATAATGATCAAAATACAGCACATGATCATAAATAGGATAATTGGGTGTGGGAGAAGATTACCCAGCCACTCAACGCCTTTCAGAAATCGCTGAATGCGACCTGATTTTACTTGATTTTCTGACATAATTTTTTCCTTATTGAAATAACCCTACATTTAAAGCAAGTTAGATTATTTCACAACTTCTTAACATAATTCAGAAAACAAGCAAAGATAAGTTAAAATTTACACAGAAATGTGATCCGGATAACAAAAAAAGAAGCAAAATAGTGCGACTTATTTGGCAACAGGAATACTGATTGATAGAATGCAATCTCTGATAATGCTACTAAGGAGCCGACTATGAATATCCCGTTCTGCTTACCTGAAAATATTACTCCCGAAGATTTTTTGCAAAATTATTGGCAAAAACGACCGCTTGTAATTCGCAACGGCTTGCCGCAAATCGTCGGATTATTCGAGCCGGAAGATATTATCGACTTCGCGCAGGAAGAATATGTCATCTCACGCTTAATCGAAACCCGCCAAACTGAAGAGGGTGAAGAATGGTCGCTCAAGCGTAGTCCGTTAACCGAAGAAGATTTTCAAAATCTGCCGGAACGGTGGTCCGTACTCATTCAAAATTTAGAACAGTGGTCGCCTGAACTGGGTAGTTTATGGCAAGCATTCGGTTATGTACCGCAATGGCAACGTGATGATATTATGGTCTCTTATGCACCGGCCGGCGGTTCTGTCGGTAAACATTATGACGAATACGATGTTTTCCTTGTACAAGGTTACGGTCATCGCCGTTGGCAGCTCGGTAAATGGTGTGATCCGAGCACCGAATTTAAACCTAACCAGCCTATCCGTATTTTTGACGATATGGGCGAAATTATTTTTGACGAAGTGCTTGCACCGGGTGATGTACTCTATGTGCCATCACGTCTGTCGCATTACGGTGTGGCACAAGATGATTGCTTAACTTTCTCATTCGGATTACGCTATCCAAGTGCGACTGATTTACTTGCCAATCTTTGCCAAACCATCGAATGTCAAGTTGACGGTTTACCGACATCACAATTTACCGTGCCATTACGCCTCACTCCGTCAGTACAACCGAATGCATTGCTTACCCCTGAAGTCGTAGCTAATTTTAAACAACAAGTGATCGACTTGTTACAAAACTCCGATCAATTAGATGCCTTGTTTACCCATAGTGTTGCCGTTGCAGCAAGTTCACGCCGTTATGAACAACTTTCCAACGAAAATGAATATTATCCGGATGAAGTCCAAGACTTGTTAGAAGCCGGCGGTTGGGTACAGCAAGATGCAAACGTGAAAATTCTCTATACCGAAACTCCATTACGCATTTATATCAACGGTGAATGGATTGATGAACTCAGCGAAGCTGAATCGAAGTTATTAATCCGTATTGCAAACGGAGATGCGATTTCTTGGAATAAATTGGCATCAAAAGTGGAAAACCAAGACGAACTCGAACTATTGTTAGACAGCCTATGTGATTGGTTAGATAACGGTTGGATCGTATTGGAAGAAGGGGAATAACACCCTTACCTTTTAACCAAAAAGCCTTTGAAAACAAAGGCTTTTTAATTAATAACGGCTGATTTCGAGAAGATTACCGTCAGGATCACGCAAATAGATCGAATGTATCGTACCAACTGCACCCGTTCTTTGTACAATACTGCTTTCGGGAATGATATGATGCCGAGCCAAATGGTTCAGTACCTCATTTAAATCCGTTGTGGTAATAAAACATAAATCCGCACTGCCGCAAGTTGCGACTTTGGCATTTGGTTTTACCTCATCACCTTTTTGATGCAAATTAATTTTTTGTTGCCCAAAAACGAGCGCTTTCCTATTTTCTCCGAAAGTAACCAGTTTAAAGCCTAAAACCGTAGTGTAGAATTCAATACTACGTGCTAAATTCGCTACGGTTAAAACCAAATGATCCAAATGTGATATATTAATCATACGCCCTTCTTAAAATAAAAGCGTTATACAACAAATCCCACGAGCTTGTACACCTCAGCCAATGTTGCTTTGGCGCGTACACGTGCTTTTTCAGCTCCTTCGCGAAAAATCTTTTCGAGTAACGCTTCATCTTGGCGATAATGGTTATAACGTTCCTGCAATTCGGTTAATAAAACTGAAACCTGTTCTGCCACTTCGGTTTTTAAGTGGCCGTACATTTTGCCTGTAAACTCCGATTCAAGTTGCGCGATGGATTTCCCCGTTACCGCAGAGAGAATATCCAATAAATTGGATACACCCGCTTTATTTTGTACATCATAACGCACGACTGGCGGTTCATCGCCATCGGTCATCGCCCTTTTGATCTTTTTCGCAACCGCTTTCGGATCTTCTAATAAGCCAATCACATTGTTGCGATTATCGTCCGATTTAGACATTTTTTTAGTCGGTTCAAGTAACGACATCACGCGCGCACCGGCTTTAGCAATAAAGACTTCCGGGACCTGAAAGACGGGTTCAATCACATTACCTTCCGAATCTTTCTTACCGTATAACGCATTGAAACGATTGGCAATATCACGGGTAATTTCTAAATGTTGCTTTTGATCATCACCGACAGGCACTTGGTTAGCTTGATACAACAGAATATCTGCCGCCATCAACACAGGATAAGTAAATAAGCCGACATTCACATTTTCTTCATAACGTGCCGATTTATCTTTAAATTGGGTCATTCGCCCCATTTCACCAAAATAGGTGTAACAGTTTAAAATCCATGCGAGTTGAGTGTGTTCAGGTACATGGGATTGAATAAAAATCGTGCTTTTTTCAGGATCGATGCCGCAAGCAAGATAGATCGCAAGCGTATCCAACGTCGCCTTCCGTAATGTTTGTGGATCTTGGCGTACCGTGATTGCATGAAGATCGACAATACAAAATAAGCAGTCATAATCGTCCTGCATTTTCACCCATTGGCGTAACGCCCCGAGGTAGTTACCTAAACTCAGTTCACCCGAAGGCTGCACGCCACTAAATACAATTGGTTTGGTCATATTATTGTTCTCTGTTTAAATTAAGATTTGTGATTACAAGCGGTCGGATTTTGGCAGAAATTTGCAAATTTGCCAAATCTAATTACGGATTAAATTCGCCAGTAGGAGAATGGTTATGCCGGATTCGGAGTAAAGAAGAATACCGGAGAAGATTGTTCGTGTTTTCCTAAAGCCATGAACCGACTCCGTATCGCCAATGCAAATTGTCGATACGGCATCGGAAAACGAGAGCTGAAATTTATACGTGCTTAAGCATTGTTGATAATATCCAAAATCTCAGCAAAATCGTCACAAATATAATCCGGATTAGATTCGCTGATTGGGATATTGTAGTTATAGCCGTAAGTGAGCCCTACACTGGCACAACCCGCAGCTTTTGCCGCCAAAATATCATTTTTGGAATCACCGACAAACAGTATTTCGTACGGATATAAACCGAACTTACCACACAAGTAATAAAGCGGTGCCGGATGCGGCTTAATCACAGGGAGAGATTGACCGCCTAAGGCTTCGGAAAAGAGATGGTCGATTTTAAATGCCTTGAGAACAGGCAGAACATGTTTGGTCGGTTTGTTAGTCACTACCGCAAGAATATAACCTTCCGCATGTAATGTTTCCAATGTTGATTTTACATTAGGATAAAGCACGCTGATGTTACACACGTTTTCGCCGTAAAAATGCCCGAAGCGGCGTTTGATTTGTGCGATTTGCACTTCACTGAATTCACCGGCTCTACCGGTCCATTCCAATCCTTTGGCAAACAACACATCGGCGCCATTGCCAATCCAAGTCAATACCTGCTCTTCCGGCGCTTGAGGCAAACCGACTTCGGCAAAAGCGGAATTAAGAGAAAGAGCCAAGTCAGGCAAGCTGTTGACAAGCGTACCGTCCAGATCGAAACCGATTAATTTAAACTTTTGAGCCATCATAAATTACACTACTATTGATTAAGCATACTCAAATGAGCTTCGGCTTGCACTTTATAAGAATCAAATTCCGAGTCCAAAATCTGTTCAAGCCAATACTTCGCATTTTCCTGATCATTTTCAGCTAACGAAATCCGAGCCAACAATAGTTTGGTTGAATCGTGATATTTTGCAATTTTTTCGAAAAAATACACCGCTTGTAAGTTGGTTTTGGCCAACGCAATGTTTTCCTCAAAAATATTTTCAAGCTGAATCTGTGAACCTGCACACCCTTTTTCTGCTAAAGGTAACCAAACATCAACCGCTTGTTGGAAATCACCCCGCTTCATGGCGACGTTTGCATCTTCCCATGCTTCGGCAACAGGATCCGCGTATGCGGAGAGTGCCAAACATAAACTAAAAAGCCAGGTAGTCCTTTTCATCATTTCTCCTTAAAATACGATGAGTTAGAGCATTCTTTGTTTTTTGAATCTGGTTTTTATTAATTTGGTTTTTTATTCAATTTATAAGCGAATACGATAATGATAATACCACCAATCACCATTGGTAAAGAGAGCAATTGCCCTCGGGTAACCAGATCTGAGGCTGTATTCACATTCGGATCAAATTCGCGGAAATATTCTACAATAAAACGGAAACTGCCGTAACCTAATAAAAATAATCCGGCGACCGATCCCATCGGGCGTGGCTTGCGAATAAACCAATTTAGTATTAAGAATAAAACCAATCCCTCTAAAAACGCTTCATAAAGTTGTGACGGATGACGCGGCGGGCTGAATGAACCGTCCGGGTACTTTTCGACCATTGCCCAAGGCACATCCGTAACGCGCCCCCACAGCTCGCTGTTAATAAAATTACCAATACGTCCCAAACCTAAGCCGAACGGAATCAACGGCGCAGTAAAATCTGCCGTCTGCCAGAAATTGCGATTTTGACGTCGGGAGGTCCAAATCATTGAGACAATCACCCCGATTAAACCGCCGTGGAACGACATCCCGCCTTCCCAAATACGAAAAAGATAGAGCGGGTCTTGCAGGAAATAATCGAAATTATAGAAAAACACATCTCCGATTCTTCCGCCTAACACCACACCTAAAAAGCCATTAAACAGGAGTTGGTCGACTTGTTCTACACTCCAAACACCATTAGAATTTTTCGCACGACGGGTTCCCAACCAATAAGCAAAGCCGAAACCAAACAGATACATCACGCCATACCAACGTAATGTGATTGGACCGGCACTGAAAATTATCGGGTCGATTTGCGGAAAAAGTAAAAACTGTTCAGTCATATATCCTCAAACTATTTAAAAAACATATTCATTGCAATCAACATTAACATCACAGCAAAGGCTTTCTTCAAGATTGGCACCGGCAAAACATTCGCCGCGTTCGCACCTAGTTTAGAGGTAAAGAAAGAGGTCAAAATAATGCCTAACAATGCAGGAAGATAAATATAACCGATGGAATAATCCGGTAAATTCGGGTTATTAAACCCACTCACAATGAAGCTGATTGTCGCAGCTATGCCAAGTAAGCAGCCACAAAAAGACGATGTACCGATTGCGCGTTTTAGTTCTACACCGCGACCGTTTAAAAACGGTACGATAAAAGCTCCGCCGGCAATACCGGCAAAACTGGATAGTACACCGATAATACCACCGGCGATAACGATTGATTTGGTGGTCAGTGGCTTTGTATGCGTTTTAGGCTTGAGTGACAATAACATTTTGGTCGCCAAAAACAGCACCATGACCGCAAAGATCTTAGACATAATTTCTTTCGGTAAATCACTGACAACCAATCCGGCAAGGAACACGGCAATCATCAATGACGGTACGAAATACCTCACCACACTCCAATCAACGTTACCCAGCTTATTATGACGTTGTGCCGCAGAGAACGTGGTCACGACTATCGTAGAAAAAGAGGTTCCCAACGCCATGGACATCAACAAATCATGAGGCACACCGACTTTAGGCAGCAAATAAACTAAAACCGGTACGATAATTAATCCGCCGCCGATACCGAATAACCCGGCTAAAAAACCCGCTGCCGCACCTAAAGCCAAACAACTTAAAAAAACCTCAACCATCTTATCTTTTTCCTTTATTTATTCGATAAGGTTTGCGCTGTTCGCGTTTGTCCGGGCGAATGTCCCGTTTTTCCGACTTCAGCTCTTCTTTCATCACCTCTGCCTTTTTCGTTTCACTCATTAATACTTGCGCAAATTCTTTCATCACTTTGCGATACACATCGCGTTTAAATGAAACGACTTGACGTACCGGATACCAAAAGCTAACCCAACGCCAGCCGTCAAATTCCGGCGTTTTACTCGCTTTTAAATTGATAAAACTTTCATCGCTGACCAGCTGTAGCAAAAACCAACGCTGCTTTTGCCCGATACAGACAGGTTGAGAGCTTTCCGTACGCACCAAACGCTTCGGCAATTTATACCTCAACCAATATTTAGAAGCCCAGAGTAATCGTACATCTTTTTTGGATAAACCGACTTCTTCATAGAGCTCACGGTACATTGCTGTTTCAATGTTTTCCCCCTCGTTAATCCCCCCTTGCGGGAACTGCCAAGAGTTCTGACCAAACCGTTTTGCCCATAGAACTTGTCCCTGTTTATTGCAAATTACGATACCAACATTTGGGCGGTAACCATCAAAATCGATCAATTCAGACCGCCTTCTTTTAAAAATGATAATATGGTCGTGGATTGTTTCATACTTCACGCATTTGAACAACAGAAAGCTAAAAACAAGCGGTTGGTTTTGCTCGAAATTTTGCAAATTGTGAATAACTCTGTGGATAAGTTGAATATTTGTTGATAACTTTTTGTGAACAAAGCATTAATGCCTTGATCTGAGATAAGATCGTAGGATCAGCTCAAATTCGATCTGTTGAGGTCAAACCTGTATAGATACACATTTAACTGCCGAATTAATTCACAATCTTGGATAAATTTTCTGCTATTGCTAAATTTTGCTAAACTTATTCACATTTGAAAGCCATTTATCCCCATCAAATGTGGATAACTGTGTGAGAGATCTTGAAAATGATCGTGTATAAAGAAAAATAAGATTATCTTTCTATAAATTTAATCAATAAAAACAAATAATTAGTTATCAAGAAAAAATGGGGAAAAATGATGTTTGTTTTTTAATCTGAAGAAAGTTTGTGCCAATTTACTCATTTCAATATAAAACGGGGTGCATTTCTCTGCACCCCATATTCATTACAATACCGCTAAAGCTGCATCATAATTCGGTTCTTGTTTAATTTCCGGCACTAATTCGCTGTGTAAAACTGTATTATTTTCATCTAATACAATCACAGCACGAGCCGTTAAGCCGGCTAGCGGCCCGGTTGTAATATCTACGCCAACAGCTTGATGGAAAGCATGATGACGGAAAGTCGATAAGGTTTGAACGTTTTCAATCCCTTCAGCACCACAAAAACGCGCTTGGGCAAAAGGAAGATCCGCTGAAATACATAGCACAATCGTATTATCCAAATCCGCCGCCTTTTGGTTAAACACTCGGACTGAAGTGGCGCAAACACCGGTATCAATACTTGGAAAGATGTTGAGCACTTTACGTTTACCGGCAAAATCCGATAATGCAATGTCTGCCAAACCATTATTTACCAAGGTGAAATCGGCAACAACATCACCGATTTTTGGAAATTGTCCCGTGATTTTGATTGGATTACCAGCTAATGTAACTTGATTCATAAATACCTCTGTCTGTTTGAGTGATAAAGATTTATGCAATATAACGATTTTTTAACAAAATGGAAATCGAAATAAAGCGTCTAGGAATGTGTTTATCCTTTGGATATTTGTGTTTATCTCCGTTATACTTTGCGCCAAATTTTTGCGCAAAGGTTAAGATATGTTAAAGATTCTCCGCACTATTATCGTCTCATTACTCGCGATTTTAATTTCGATTGTCGGCACTATTTATGCGTTAATTCGTCTCCGCCATCCAAGTAGCGTCGGTGTTGTAGCCAAAATGTTCGGTGCATTACATCCGTTATTCGGGATTAAACTGATTACCCGCCCGAAACCCGAAATTACCCAACCGGCAATCTATATCGGCAACCATCAAAATAATTACGATATGGTAACGATTGGATCGATGGTACCGCCACGTACAGTAAGCATCGGCAAAAAAAGTCTGATTTGGATTCCGTTTTTCGGCTTAGTTTACTGGGCTACAGGTAATATTTTTATTCATCGAGAAAAACGCAGCAGTGCGATCAACACCATGAATATGGTCGGTGAAATCATTAAACAGCGCCAAGTTTCCGTTTGGATGTTCCCGGAAGGTACCCGTAGCCGCGGACGGGGTTTGTTACCGTTTAAAACCGGCGCATTCCATACCGCCATTGCTGCCGGTGTACCGATTGTTCCGATTGTCTGTTCAACCACCCATAACAAAATCGATTTGAACCGCTGGAATAACGGTGTGGTGATTTGTGAAACACTTGATCCGATCGATACTTCAGGTTATAACCGCGAAAATATTAAAGCGTTGATCGAAAAATGCCATAACGCAATGCAAACTAAATTAGCTGAATTAGATCAAGAAGTTGCTGAACTTGAACGTACATAATATGAAAATTTCCCGTCGACAATTTCTCAAACGCACTTCCCTAGCCGGTGTCGTAGCCTTGGCGCCAAAACCACTTTTAGCGAAAGAACGTGCAGCATTAAGTATTCCCCCACTCATTGATATCGGTCGGGGACGCCCGATACGATTAGATTTTCGTGCTGCACAAGCACAATTTGATAAAGGGAAACTAGTCGATGTTTGGGGAGCTAACGGGCGCTATCTTGCACCGACAGTACGAGTAAAATCCGGTGATTTCGTCAGACTCACCTATATCAACAGTTTACCCCAAGCGATCAATATTCATATTCAAGGCTTACTTGCACCAACAGAAATGGTGGGCTCCGTTCAACGAAAATTGGAACCCTCAACAAGTTGGTCACCGATTTTATCGGTCAATCAACCTGCTTGTACCTGTTGGTATCACGCCGATACCTTATTTAATTCTGCTTTCCAAGTTTATCGCGGTTTGGCAGGATTTTGGTTTATTGAAGATAACGAAAGTCGCAAGGCGCAGTTACCGAATCAATATGGCGTGAATGATATTCCGTTAATTCTGCAAGATCAGCAAATTAATAAAAACGGTGTACAAGTGCTTAACACGCAATCTTCCCAATTTTTTGGCAAACGATTATTTGTAAACGGGCAAGAATCCCCGTATTTCAATGCGCCGCGTGGTTGGGTTCGGTTACGTCTGGTCAATGCCTCTTTATCACGGACTTATGATCTCCGCCTAGATAACGGTAAACCGCTATACCAGATTGGTACGGGACTAGGTATGTTTGCAGAACCTATTGAAATGGAGCACATTTTATTAGCTCCATCGGAACGGGTTGAACTGTTAGTCGATCTCAATGACGGTGAAAAAGTCTCCTTAATGAGTGGTGAAGAACGAGGTTTCTTTTACTCTGTCGGACAGTTTTTCAGTGATGACAACGACTTGCAGGATAATGTCGTGCTTGAACTACGTCCCGAAGGATTACCTTCGGCACTTAATACAACACCGCAGCTTCCGCCGTTTAATTTAGAACAATTTGCCTTAAAAGTAACAACCGAACGCAAACTTACGTTGCGTCCGACAGATCGATTGATCAACCAACAACGTTTCGACCCGAAACGAATTGATTTTGAGGTAGAAAAAGGCAGTGTCGAGCGTTGGTATATCCGCAGTAACGAAGCCATCGGCTTCACTTTGCAAGGAGCAAAATTTATTATTGAAACCCGAAACCGTGAGAAAATGCCACATAACCAGCTCGCTTGGCGCGATACGGTCTGGATCGAAAAAGATCAGGAAGTCACGCTATTGATTAAATTCGAACATAGTGCTTCTGAGAAATTACCTTTTACTTTCGGCGTTTCCGATTTGATGCTGAAAGACCGAGGTTGCCTCGGTCAATTTACGGTGAGTTAAGTTACAAGCGGTCGGATCTGTACGACATTTTGCAAAAAATTTGCAAAATGTGATGGCATTGTTACTTTTTCTCACCATTCACTGATAAAATATGATGGTTTTGTTCCGTTAAACCGATAGGAAAAACTATGAATACAGAATATTTAGATTTTGAATTACCGATTGCAGAACTTGAAGCAAAAATTGAAGCACTTCGTTCCGCGGTAGGCAATGACGATAAAATCAATTTGGATGACGAAATTGCACGTTTACAAAAGAAAAGTGAAGAACTAACTAAAAAAACATTCGCTGATCTTGATGCGTGGCAAATCTCTCGTATGGCCCGCCATCCTAGCCGTCCATACACGCTAGATTATATCGAACGTATTTTCACGGAGTTCGACGAGCTTGCCGGTGATCGTGCTTTTGCAGACGATAAAGCGATTGTCGGCGGTATCGCCCGTTTAGACGGTCGCCCCGTGATGATTATCGGTCACCAAAAAGGTCGTACGGTAAAAGACAAAGTGAAACGTAACTTCGGTATGCCGGCACCGGAAGGTTACCGTAAAGCATTACGTTTAATGCAAATGGCAGAACGTTTTAATCTACCGATTATTACCTTTATTGACACGCCAGGTGCCTATCCGGGTATCGGTGCGGAAGAACGCGGTCAATCGGAAGCCATTGCCCGTAACTTGCGTGAAATGTCTACGTTAAAAGTACCGGTAATTTGTACTGTTATCGGTGAAGGCGGATCAGGCGGTGCATTAGCCATCGGCGTGGGCGACAAAGTGAATATGTTGCAATACAGCACCTATTCGGTAATTTCGCCGGAAGGCTGTGCATCTATCTTATGGAAAAGTGCAGAGAAAGCGTCAACGGCGGCAGAAGTGATGGGATTAACCGCTCCGCGCTTAAAAGAGTTAGAATTGATTGATAATATCGTACCGGAACCTTTAGGCGGCGCACATCGTGATTACGATGAGATGGCAGCAAATTTAAAACAGCGTTTAATTGATGATTTAGCCGATTTGGCACCTCTCGATCAAGGTTCGTTGCTTGATCGTCGTTACCAACGATTAATGAACTACGGCTATTGCTAATTAGAATCAAAGAGCGGTCTTTTTACCGCTCTTTTTATCTGATGATGCATAGAAAAAAGAAATTCTGTGGGGAGAAATAGCATGAAATCAATCAATCATATTTTCTTTGTCGGCATTTTTTGTGCCGGTTTAATCGCCCCCGCCGTTGCAGAGCAATATCAATTCCGCTTCAGTCTTGAACCGACTGATAATACACAGGAAATCCCTCAAGTTACTCTCACAGATAATATCACCGTAAACGGACAAACGTTAACCGCATTTAACGTATCATTTCCCAATGTAATAAGCGACCAAAACGAATGGCTTAATTTCACTGCGCGAGCTGTGACTACCAAAGCCAAACCTCATATACTAAGTCGATTGCAGTTATATGCAATGCCCAACGGCTCAGTATTAGTGCCGAAAGATTGGCAATTAATCAACGGAGGAATCGGAGCCAATGGTTCTGTATCTTATAGCTTTGCGCCGACTCAGGGCGACGGTTATCTGACGTTTTATGATACGTCTGCTTGTATAGGTTGTGCGCAAAGTGCCGCATCCGTCTTTTTCCCTGAAGCGTATAAAGACGCTCAGGAAAACGGTTTTCTAGCTTATGATTCGACGAACGTGCCGATAACAAGCGTACGTTTAAAACCGAATTTAATATCTTACAGCGTAGAACAAGGCAAACAACGCTTAGACGGCGTTGTCTACTACAACGCAGATGACGATTTTCCTTTCTGGAAAGCTGAAATCAGCTTACCAAGCCAAGATCAAGATCTCGCCAATCCGTTACTTAATCAATTTATCAACAAGAGTGAAAAATAAGCATAATGAAAAATATTTTATCCATTCAATCTCATGTGGTTTACGGCTATGCCGGTAATAAATCAGCAACATTCCCTATGCAACTACTCGGTGTTGATGTATGGGCGTTAAATACCGTTCAATTCTCTAATCACACTCAATACGGTAAATGGACAGGCATGGTAATCCCCAAAGAACAGATCGGTGAAATCGTACGAGGTATCGATGAAATCGGCGCACTGGAAAAATGCAATGCTGTTGTATCGGGTTACATCGGTTCGGCTGAACAAGTTGAAGAAATCGTTAATGCTTTCAACATAATCAAACAACGTAACCCCAAAGCAATTTATCTATGCGATCCGGTGATGGGACATCCTGATAAAGGCTGTATTGTTGCAGACGGTGTAAAAGAAGGATTAATCAACCTTGCTATGGCACAAGCAGATATTATTACACCCAATTTAGTCGAATTACGCGAACTCACCGGATTAACCGTAGAGAACTTTGAACAAGCTCTTGAAGCGGTTAAACTCATTTTAAGCAAAGGCCCGAAAAAAGTATTGGTTAAACATTTGAACCGCGTCGGTAAAGATCCAAGCCAATTTGAAATGTTACTCGCCAATCAAGAGGGTATTTGGCACATTAGTCGTCCTTTACATCCCTTTGTAAAAGAGCCTGTCGGTGTAGGTGATTTAACTGCAGGGCTATTCCTCGCAAATCTGCTTAACGACAAATCAGATTTAGAGGCTTTTGAACATACCGCCAATGCGGTTAATGCCGTAATGGAAACCACCTATCAACACGCTAGCTATGAGCTACAAATTATTGCCGCACGTGACCAAATTATTAGCCCGAAAAGTCATTATAAAGCAGTAAAAATCGCTTAATCTCTGTTTGATTTCAAACATTTCTCTTCTTTCTCGCTCACAAAATTCCCATTTTGTGAGCGAGATCGCAAAAATCAGTCGCATTCTCTGCTATTGTTCCTCTAATTTTATTTACAGAAGGAACCTTGTCTATGAAAAAATTGATTAATGATGTTGAGCATGTTTTAACAGAGCAATTAGCCGGTTTAGGATTAGCTCACCCTAAATTAAAGATTCATACTGATCCGATTTATGTTACCCGTACTGATGCGCCTGTTGCCAATAAAGTTGCGTTAATTTCAGGCGGTGGAAGCGGACACGAACCAATGCACGCCGGTTTTGTCGGACAAGGTATGTTAGACGGTGCTTGCCCCGGTGCCATTTTTACCTCTCCAACGCCCGATCAAATGTATGAATGCGGTTTAGCCGTCGATAGTGGCGAGGGTATATTACTGATTATCAAAAACTATACCGGTGACGTCCTTAATTTTGAAACTGCGGTCGAATTGTTACACGGTGAAGGCAGAAAAGTCGGTGCAATTTTGATTGATGATGATGTAGCCGTAAAAGACAGTCTCTATACCGCAGGACGCCGTGGCGTAGCAAATACCGTATTGATTGAAAAATTATTGGGCGCCGCTTCCGCTCAGGGACTCGATTTAGATCAACTGGTCGAACTCGGTCATAAATTAAATAACAACGGCCACTCTATCGGTATTGCCCTTGGTGCTTGTACTGTACCTGCCGCAGGTAAACCCTCCTTCACTCTTGCTGAAAATGAAATGGAATTTGGCGTCGGTATTCACGGCGAACCGGGAATTGAGCGCCGTACTTTCAAAAATCTCAATGATACCGTCGATCAAATGTTCAATACCCTGATTGAAAACGGTAACTATCAACGTACCATTCGCATATGGAATCGTGAGACAGGTGAATGGCAGGAACAAATTCAGCAAAAAACTGCCCTACAATATGGTAACCGTGTTATTGCGATGGTTAACAATCTCGGTTCAGTACCGGTTTCAGAACTTTATGGTGTTTTTGCCCGTTTACAACACAATTGTGAACAATTCGGACTACGCATTGAACGAACTATGATTGGCTCTTTCTGTACCTCGTTAGATATGCAAGGTATATCGATCACCCTGTTAAAAGTAGATGATGGTGATCTCGGGCTGTTTGATGCACCGGTAAAAACACCGGCATTGCATTGGTAATTTGGCATAAGGAGCTTTGATGGAAATTAGTAAATCCAATATTCTCCGCTGGTTAGAACGCTGTGCGGAGAAATTTAATCAACATCAGCAATTTTTAACCGAACTGGATACCGCTATCGGTGATGCCGATCACGGCTTAAATATGCAACGTGGTTTCAGTAAGGTAACGGAAAAATTGCCGACGGTTGCCGATAAGGATATCGGCACCATTCTAAAAACTGTCGGTATGACATTACTGTCCAGCGTAGGAGGAGCAAGCGGTCCCTTGTTCGGTACATTTTTTATGAAAATGGCACAGTCTACTACGAATAAAGAGAGCCTGACGTTTACCGAATTTACCCAATCGTTGGAAGAGGGAGTAAACGGGATCGTCGCTCGCGGCAAAGCCGAAATCGGTGATAAAACGATGTGTGATGTCTGGTTGCCCATCATCGCGCAGCTAAATACAACGGCAGATCTCACTCAAGCCGTTTCCATTGCTGACAGAGCATTGGAAGGAACCATTCCGCTCCAAGCCAAAAAAGGGCGGGCCAGTTATCTGGGTGAACGTAGTATCGGGCATCAAGATCCGGGAGCGACTTCGGCAAACTTGATGATCCACGCATTAAATGAGGTAATCAATGGTTAATGTAGTATTAGTTTCTCACTCTTATCAACTTGCTTGTGGCGTTGCCGAATTGGCAGAACAGATGAACCGGGGCTGTCAAATAGCGATCGCTGCCGGTATGTCTGAGCCGGAAAATGCGATCGGTACTGATGCCGTGCGTATTTTAACGGCAATAGAACAGGTTTACAGCCCTGACGGCGTAGTGGTACTGATGGATCTCGGCAGTGCTTTATTGAGTGCAGAAACGGCATTGGAATTGCTTGATCCTGAAATGACTCCGAATATCAAGCTCTGCTCTGCACCATTAGTTGAGGGTACTTTAGCTGCGGTTGTTGCCGCATCCAGTGGAGCCGGTTTGTCAGAGGTTATTACAGAAGCCGAAAATGCATTGAATGCTAAGCGTAGCCAGTTGGGAAGCGAGCCTGTTCAACAAACAAAAGAGGAAAAACTGCCGTCTGATTCCGCTCTGTCATTCGATTGGATTATTAAAAATCCACACGGTATTCATGCTCGTCCAGCCGCCAAAATTGTTGAGGCAATTAGTCCTTTTCAAGTCCAAGTATGGTTAAAATGCGCGCAACAGTTTGCCAATGCCCGTAGCTACAATCAACTCATTCAGCTACAAGTACGTGCCCAACAAGCGATCCGCTTTTATGCCGAAGGAGAAGATGCCGAACAAGCGTTGAAAGCTTTAGAGCAATTAGCAACACACCATTTTGGTGAAGCGATTAGGGTTATCGATACGAAAAAACAACAAGGTATCTCGATTTTTCCGGATGAAATTGAAGGACAAGCGGTCTGTTTCCGTCAAAATTTTGCAAAAAATGGCGCCAATCGTACCGCTTGTATCAGTTTAGCTGAAGCCATTGAACTCACTCAAACACAGCTTGAAGTATTGGAAGCAAATCCGAAATTGGACGAAGATTTCCGTTTTCTGTTCCAAGCTCATCGTCTTTTATTAAACGAAATGCAGGAAGAAATTGAAGCCCTGAGTAAGTCCCAAAACGTATTTGAAGCCTGTGAACAAGTGTTCGGTACATTAATGGAGCAATACCGACAACTTGATGACCCTTATCTGCAAGCCAGAGCGATAGATGTGGAAGATTTAGCCCATCGCTTACTTGCCAATTTGCAAGGTATTGACATTACCTTACCGGCATTACAACCGACCGACTTGCTATGCAGTGACGATCTCTATCCGTCAACGCTGGTTGGCTTGCTCAATCGCCCGTTCTTAGGTATCTGTTTGGTATACGGTTCAGAATTCTCTCACGCCGCACTAATCGCCAAAGCGCTACAGATTCCAATGGTAATACAACTCGGTGAAGGTTTGAAACAGATTACTAACGGGGATCACATCAAACTTAATTGGTTAGACGGAACGGTTGAAGCCTTTTAAACACAAAACAGCAGTGATGACGCAAAATAAAATCCCTCTGACTTTTTCAAGTCAGAGGGATTTATCTATTCAAAGGTAATAATAAGCTGATGTTCTACTTATTCTACTTACTCTTCATCCATATCCATACCGGCATTCAGTAAGGCTGCAAGGTTATGTGTCGCTTCATCGGCAACAAAACTTTGTGTTTCTGCTTCGATATCTTCTGCACTTGCGAAAGCTGAAGCTGCCGATTGCTGCACATTGAACATAGATACAGGCTCATCCGCTACACGTTTTTTCGAACGGTTTTGATGATAAGCAAAACCGGTACCCGCCGGGATTAAACGACCGACAATGACGTTCTCTTTTAAGCCACGTAATTCGTCACGTTTACCCGCAACCGCTGCTTCGGTAAGCACTCGAGTAGTTTCTTGGAACGATGCCGCAGAAATGAAGGATTCTGTCGCAAGTGATGCTTTGGTAATACCGAGCAATTCACGTTCAAATTCCACTTCCGGTTTGCCTTCAGCAATACGTTTGCGGTTGGCGATTTTCACTCGCGCGACTTCCACTTGCTCGCCTTCTAAGAACTCAGAATCGTAAGCTTTAGTGATCACACCTTTACGCAACATTTGACGCACGATAACCTCAATGTGCTTATCATTAATTTTTACCCCTTGTAAGCGGTAAACTTCTTGCACTTCGTTGACAATATAGTCGGTTACAGCATGAACACCACGTAAACGCAAGATATCATGCGGTGTTTCCGCCCCGTCAGAGATCACATCACCGCGTTGTACCATTTCGCCTTCAAACACGTTGAGCTGACGCCATTTCGGGATCATTTCTTCGTAAGTATCACCTTCGGTCGGAGTGATTAACAAGCGGCGTTTGCCTTTGGTTTCTTTACCAAATGAAACGATACCTGAAATTTCCGCAAGGATGGCCGGTTCTTTCGGTTTACGGGCTTCAAATAAGTCTGCAACGCGTGGAAGACCACCGGTAATATCCTTCGTCGCCGTGGATTCTTGTGGAATACGTGCTAGCGCTTCACCCACAGAAATTTCCGCACCATCGTTTAAAGTTACAATCGCTTTACCCGGCAGGAAATATTGTGCAGCAACATCGGTACCATCGATTAAGATTTCTTTGCCTTTCGCATCAACTAATTTTAATGCAGGACGTAAATCTTTACCTGCTGTTGCACGTTCACCCACATCCTGTACCACAACGGAAGACAAGCCGGTTAGTTCATCAGTTTGACGAGAAACGGTTAAGCCGTCTACGATATCACTGAATTTAATGAAACCGCTCACCTCAGAAATGATAGGCATGGTATGCGGATCCCAGTTTGCAACTACTTCACCAGCATTGACCTCTGCACCGTCACCTTTAGAAAGTACCGCACCGTAAGGTACTTTATAGTTTTCTTTAGTACGACCGAATGCATCGATTACCGTTAATTCTGTATTACGTGATGTTAATACTAATTTACCTTCTTTATTGGTCACAAATTTTGCGTTGGTTAATTTAATCGTACCCGTATTTTTCACTTGGATACTTGACTCTTTCGCCGCCGCAGATGCCGCACCACCGATATGGAACGTACGCATCGTTAACTGTGTACCCGGCTCACCGATTGACTGTGCCGCAATAACACCGATTGCTTCACCTTGGTTGATTAAATGACCACGAGCAAGATCACGTCCGTAACATTTCGCACACACACCGAAGTCAGTGTTACAGGTTACTACTGAGCGAACTTTGATGACATCAACAGATTCACGGTCGATCACATCACACCATTTTTCATCAATTAAGGTGTTACGTGGGATTAACACTTCTTCTGTACCCGGTTTGAATACGTCCTCTGCTACCACACGACCTAATACACGATCACGCAATGCTTCTTTTACGTCACCACCTTCGATAAGTGGGGTCATCACGATACCTTCGTGTGTACCACAGTCATCTTCTACAATCACTAAGTCTTGTGCCACATCAACTAAACGACGGGTTAAGTAACCTGAGTTTGCTGTTTTTAATGCGGTATCCGCAAGGCCTTTACGTGCACCGTGGGTTGAAATAAAGTACTGAAGAACGTTCAAACCTTCACGGAAGTTTGCAGTAATTGGGGTTTCGATGATCGAACCGTCTGGACGAGCCATCAAGCCACGCATACCCGCTAACTGACGAATCTGTGCCGCAGAACCACGCGCACCAGAGTCCGCCATCATAAAGATGCTGTTAAATGACGCTTGTTTTTCAGGATTACCTTCACGGTTTAACACTTCTTCCGTGGATAAATTTTCCATCATCGCTTTGGCAACACGTTCGTTAGCCGCTGCCCAAATATCGATCACTTTGTTATAACGTTCACCCGCAGTTACAAGACCGGAATTAAACTGTTCCTGAATTTCTGCGACTTCGTCTGCCGCTGCAGAAATGATTTCGTATTTCTGTTGCGGAATAACCATATCATCGATACCGACAGAAGAACCTGAACGAGCCGCATAAGCAAAACCGGTATACATAATTTGGTCTGCAAAAATTACCGCTTCTTTTAAACCTAAACGGCGGTAGCTTTCATTGATTAATTTTGAGATCGCTTTTTTGCCTAAGGTTTGATTGAACAGTGCAAACGGCATACCTTTCGGTGCAATCATCCATAAGATCGCACGACCGATTGTGGTATCCACTAAGCTACTTTGCGAGTCATAGCCACCTTGTTCATTTTTGCTGTATTCGGTTACACGTACTTTTACACGGGAATGTAATTCCGCTTGACCTGTACGGTAGGCTTTTTCCGCTTCACGTGGATCAAGGAAGTACATACCTTCACCTTTACCGTTCACTTTGTCACGGGTCATATAATAAAGACCGAGAACCACGTCTTGGCTTGGTACGATAATCGGATCACCGTTTGCCGGTGAAAGTACGTTGTTGGTGGACATCATTAACGCACGTGCTTCTAACTGTGCTTCAAGCGTTAATGGAACGTGTACCGCCATTTGGTCACCGTCGAAGTCCGCGTTGAACGCCGCACACACAAGTGGGTGTAACTGGATAGCTTTACCTTCAATCAACAACGGTTCAAACGCTTGGATACCCAAACGGTGAAGTGTTGGTGCACGGTTAAGCAGGATCGGGTGTTCACGGATAACTTCAGCAAGAATATCCCATACAATCGGATCTTCACGCTCTACCATTTTCTTCGCCGCTTTGATCGTTGAAGCAATGCCACGGCTTTCTAATTTAGAGTAGATAAACGGACGGAATAATTCCAACGCCATTTTTTTCGGTAAACCACATTGGTGTAAGCGTAGGTATGGACCTACGGTGATTACTGAACGACCGGAGTAATCTACACGTTTACCTAATAAGTTTTGACGAAAACGACCTTGTTTACCTTTGATCATATCCGCAAGTGATTTTAATGGACGCTTGTTCGAACCCGTAATCGCACGACCACGACGACCGTTATCTAATAACGCATCAACCGATTCTTGTAACATACGTTTTTCGTTACGCACGATAATATCCGGTGCGATTAAGTCTAAAAGACGTTTTAAACGGTTGTTACGGTTAATAACACGGCGATATAAATC